>PEXU01000049.1 GCA_002774635.1 Candidatus Kerfeldbacteria bacterium CG08_land_8_20_14_0_20_40_16
ATAAACTTTACCAAGAGCCATAGCCATTGCTTCCAAATAAAGCTGGCCAGATTGGGATAAATAAGCTTTCTCGCCAAAATAGTCCGTTTCAAAAAGAGTAGTGGTTCCTTCACAAGAAGTAGGAGTTAAAATAGGAGCGTCCGTTAGAACAAATCCTTCTTGGCGGAAAAATTCCCGCATCTGCCAGATTATCTCATCCCGCACCGTCATTATCGCCACCTGCCTTTCGGATCGGACCCATAAATGGCGCTTGTCCATTAGGAAGTCAACGCCGTGTTCTTTTTTGGAAATAGGATACTCCTCGGCCCGCTGAATCAACTTAATATCCTTTACCTGCATTTCGTAGCCGAAAGGAGAGCGTTTGTCCTCCTGCGCTTTCCCCATCACCTCAACGCTCGATTCCATCGTCAATTGCTCACACACTTTCCACGCTTCTTCGGATACGTTATCTTTACTGACTACCGCCTGGATTCTGCCGGAGCCATCCCTTAACTGCAGAAAATAAATTTTTCCTGAGCTTCTAAAATTAAAAACCCAGGATTTCATTGTTACTTCCTGATCGAGATGTTGCGGTATTTCTAAAATTGATATTTCTTTCATAATTCCTTATAACTATAGCATTTTTACCAGGTTCCTGCAAACAAATTTTTGCTTTTAATCTATTTAAAAAGGGGGCTGATTTAGGCCCCAAATACTGATAAATAACCAGTGATTATAAAACTCTAATCTTCTTCCTTCTAGTTATTAAAATCCCTATTAAAGTAACGGCGAGGGCGCCTAAAAGATTGTAGGTTAAATCAGAAGCGGTATCAAAACGTTCCCCGATCCGATGAGTATTAAACAGCAAATCTCCAAGATATTCAGAAATTTCGTAAAAAGAAACCAAGAGCATGGTCAGAGAAACTACGAACAAATTTAAACTAAATCTACCCAACTTAATAAAACCTTTCATATTTAGATGGTAAAAAATATACAAAAGCATAATCGCCACGGAAAGCGAGCCGACAAAATGAGTAAAATCGTCCCACCAGCCATAGTGGGAATAAAAGTAGTAAAAATTACCCATCGCATCCAACCAGACACCCAGTACTACCGCAAGCGCCACATACCACGGTAAAATAATTTGATATTTTCTTTTGATAATTCTGTTAATTAAAATAAATCCGCCTCCGCTGATTAGAGCGGTGGTTGATAAGGCGATTCTTCGATCCAAGACGTCGTAATTCACTCCCAGCTCGATAATGATCAAAACCGCCAAACTTAATAAAAATAAGGCGGTCAGAATTTTGTTTAGTGGTTTCCTAACGGGCATTAAATTTATTGCGGCTTATTTTCTAAAATATCCATCCCTTGATTAATTTTCTCTTTGGATAATTGGAATCCTTTTTGCGAAACGTCTTTAACGTTAGTGATAATATCCTGCAGGCTATCCGGCAGCTGAGCTTGCAGCTGGTTTAAGACCGTTTGGTGCTTTTCCTTATTTTGCTGAATTAAATTATAAATACCAGTCAAGTCTTTGCCTTTCTTTTCCGCTTTTTCGATATTGCTGTTTACCTTTGCCATCTGTTCATTAAAACGATTAAGTGACTCGTCAACCAAATCGGTTTTTTTGTTCAGAATTAGTTTCTCTGTTTCTTCCAGTCGCTGATTGGCCAAATCAAGCCCGTATTTGATTTTGTTTTCGGTATTAAAAATGAACCAGCCTTTCACGGTCTCCCACGTTTTTTTCAAAAAATAAAGCGGGCTGGAAGGCAATAATTTGACATCAGGCAGATTAATATTAATATTAATGGTCGTTACCTCTTTTTCTTCCTCCGTTTCCTGGGAATTGACATTAGCGGGAGAATTATTTTCCATTTCTAAAACGGTATCATTATTGCTAATTTCAACCATGGATTGGGCGTGAGTTAAAACAGGAATAAATAATATGGCTAGAATGAGAATGATTAACTTCATTTTTTTGCCTTATTCTTTTATTTAAGTATACCAGTAAAAAAACCGCTTTGAAAGCGGTCTATTGTTATTGGTGCACTATGAGGAACGGGATAGCGATTTCCGCGTCTCTCCCCTCGGCTTCGCTCGGGGTCCTTGTCCTGGGCAGCCTGCCCGACATGCCGTCATGGCAGGCGGGCGCCAAATGCTCCTTATGGTCGCATTCGTCGGCGTTCGTCTGCATCCCGCTTTCGCGGGATTTGTCTCGCTTCTGCCCGTTCGAATCCCTCTCTGGAATCTTAAAAGCGGTAAACAAAAATATCCTGGTTTCCCAGAATATCTTTGTCGTGGTATGTTTATTTGACCAAATCCGAACCTATTTTGTCCGTCTGCCGTAGCTTTAGCGAAGGCAGGAAAGAAATTTTTAATTCTTTTGTTTTTTTAAATGGGCGGGGCGGAAGGGGGGTCTGGGGGGAATTCCGCCCCGCAAAGAATCAGAAATTTTCCTGAAAATAAGTTCGGGCTTTTAGGAGAAGGCCGTACCAATCAGAAGTGGGCGATTTTTCCGCCAAAATTTGGCGCGAATTTTCCAGTAAAATCAGAGCTTTACCCGACTTAATGAGGCAAATATAAAAAAGATACATTAAGAGCCAATCTTTTTAGGATAATTTTTCTCAATAATTGATAGGTTGAGAAAATTATCCGCTTCAAAATTTCCTTAGCAAAAAAAGCGATAATTCCTTTTTGCCTGTTCGTCTACGAAAGGCCAAAAGCGATTTACTATTAACACTAAAACCTATGAACAAATTCTTTATCTATACCAGAAAATCAACTGATGATGAAGACCGGCAAGTTTTAAGCATTGAAGCACAAATTGCCGAACTTAGGGAGTTTGCCAAAAAAGAGAGTTTGGAAATAATTGACGAACTGATTGAATCCAAAACAGCTAAATATCCAGGCAGACCGATATTCAATGAAATGCTTTTAAAAATTGAAAATGGTGAGGCTGATGGAATAATTTCATGGAATCCTGATCGTTTGGCCAGAAACGCGGTTGACGGTGGTCAAATTATAAACCTGGTCGATAAAGGCAAGTTGAAATCATTAAAATTCCCTACTTACTGGTTTGAACCGTCAAGCCAGGGTTTATTTATGCTGCAAATCGCTTTTGGCCAGGCTAAATATTACATTGATAATTTAAGCGAAAACGTAAAGAGAGGTATCAGGCAAAAATTAAGACGAGGTGAATGGCCTGGCATGGCGCCACTTGGTTATCTTAATGATTTAAAAACCCGTACCATTATAGTTGATAAAGAAAAAGCCCTAATTGTTGTTAAACTGTTCAAAGCCTACGCAAGTGGCAAATATAGTTTTGAGGGTCTTTCTAAACTGGCTTTTTCTTGGAGTATAAAAACTAGAAAAACTAAAAAGGAATTATCGCTTTCGTTTATTCAAAGAATGCTGCAGAATAAATTTTATCTTGGATTATTCTTACACAAAGGCGAAATCTATGAAGGCAAGCACGAGCCACTGATAGACAAAGCCACTTTTGACGCGGTTAAAAGAATTATGAGCCAAAGAGGCAAACCAAGGAAAATTAAGACGCTATTAAATTTTCCATTCAGAGGTTTATTTACCTGCGGCGAGTGTGGCAGAACTATAACTGCTGAAAAACACACTAAAAAATCCGGACTGGTTTTTAAATATTATCGCTGTACCAAAAAGAACACCAATTGTTCGCAAAAATATCTTTCGGAAAATAATCTGGTAAAACAGGTGGATAAGATAATATCAAAAGTGGCTTTGTCTGATGATTGGTCTACTAAAATGCTTAAGCAAGTGAAAAAGTGGGAACGAGAGAAAGACCAATCATCTGCCCTTGCGCTTAAAGGTTTAAATGAAGAATTGGAAAAATTAGAAACAAAACTTTCTAAACTGCTTGATGCGCATTTAAATGGCATTCTTGAGATACAAGAATATCAAAACAAAAAAGCAGAACTTATGGAAAAGAAAGTCGCTTTAAAACAAAAGATTGCCCATTTGGGCAAGAAGGGCAATCAGTGGCTCGAACCATTGAAAAACTGGATATATGAAGCAAGTAACGCTAATAAAATACTTTTTGAAGGAAATTTTGAAGCAAAAGCCGAACTTTTAAAAAAGATTGGCTCGAACCGCCTCATTAAGTCGGACAAAGCCCTTATTTATTTGGAAAATTCGCGCCAAATTTTGGCGGAAAAATCGCCCACTTCCGATTGGTACGCCGTGAGGGATTCGAACCCCCGACCATCTGCTTAAAAGGCAGTTGCTCTACCTGGCTGAGCTAACGGCGCTTATTAAAAGTATAATTTTATAATCTTAATTGGGAAGTATTAAATTGTAAAGTGTATTTCCAGTAACCGTTAGCGAAGCCACTGGCTGCCTGTCCCGCTGAATAGCGGGAAGCTAACGGCGCAGAAAAATAATAGTATGCTTTATATTAACAAAGTATAGTAAATAAATCAAGGAACAATCCTTTAAAATGACCAAGGATTAATAAATAACGAAAAAAGGGAGGTTGAAATATTTTAGCTGTTTTTAGCGTAATATTTTACAGAGGTCATGCTTTAAGTAATTTAATATTACTATTGTATGATTATTTCATTAATAAATAAAAACTCATGTTTTACCTACGCTATTTGTGGGCGGAATTAACTCGCCGCTGGGGCAAAACGCTCACTATCTCCTTAGGCCTCGCTATGGCCAGCGCTATCATAATTACTATCATTTCTGTATCTCAAAGTTTGTCCGCGGCCCAAGATAAAGTTCTGAATCCTCTGCAGAACGTGGGAACCGACATCATGGTCAGCCGGACGGTGAATCCGGAAGAAATATCAACTCTCGACGATGCCACTCGAGAAGAAGCATTGAACGACAATAGGATCACAATGGATTTTTCCAAGCTCGGAGAGCCCGGCGAGCAATTCACCAACGATACGCTTATGCCAGGCAGCATGCTTACCTTTGCTTCATCGGAAACGGAAAAGCTGGATCCCTCGCTGGTAAAAATGTACGCGACGGGATTGGTGCTGAACGTAGTGCATCAAGAAGGGACTATTCCGAAATTGGCGGCTGAAATTGAAACCGGCGGACAACGCATTGGATTCAGCCAGACATTCCAGATGAGTGATGCGGATCGCCAAGCGTTTATGAATGCCCAACAAAAAACCATGGAAGAGCTACGAAACAAAGGAATCGACCCAAATTCAGAAGAGGGTCAGAAACTAATGCGAAAATCTGTCCCAAATCCGAACAGCACTGTAAGCGGCGAGATAGAAGTTCCTAAGGAAGTGATCCGCCAGGAAATCGGATCATTTTCAACTGATGTTAAAACGGAAAATTTCACACTAGCAGGAGTAGATACAAGCAAAAATGACATTGGGCTTATTCTTCCCGACCAGATTGTAGAAGGACGCTATTTAGAACAGCCCGGTGAAGTGGTGGCCACCCGAGCCTTTGCCCAAAAAAAGAATTACTCTTTGAACGGCACGATTACCATTGGCGGCAAAGAATTTACTCTCGTCGGCATCGTTGATCCGAAACTGTATACCATGTCAGCCGATCTGTACATGTCCTTGACCGACGCACAACAACTGGCTGACCGCGACGGCAGGGTCAACGTATTGTTGGTCAAAGCCAGCAATGCGGATAACGTCAAGCCAGCGGGCGAAAGCGTTGCCGGAATATTTTCAGGCGTAAAAGTGACGGACGCATCGGAAACCGCCCAACAGGTTTCGGGTAGCCTAGTTAGTGCCTCTAGCTTAACCGATAAATTTATCGGCGTAACCAGCATTATTGTTGTGCTCGCGGCCTTTATTATCGTCAGTTTACTAACCATTCTTTCGGTCAACAAACGAGTACGGGAAATCGGCACGCTTAAGGCAATCGGCTGGAAAAATCATTTGATTATCCGGCAGATTGTCGCTGAAAATATAGTAATTGGAGTAATCGGCGCTGTGCTCGGCATCGGTCTGGCCCTGGGGGCAATCGCCCTTTTAAACCATTACGACATTTCGCTTTCCGCCACTGTTGCCGGCACTGATACCGGATTCGGTTTTGCTCGTCGATTCTTGGGAGGAGAAAAAAATGATGGGATTACCACCAGTGTTCAACTTAACGTAATTTACACTTACACGGTGTTGGCCTTAGGTTCATTAATTGCCTTAGCTGCTTCCATTTTTGCTGGTACCTTAGCAGCGATTAAAGCGGCTAAAATGAAGCCGCAAGAGGCTTTTCGAAATTTGGAATAAGCTGGATCGATTAACAAATTGATTAAAAAAATATGACCTTCATTAAAGCAAGAAATCTGCTTAAACAATACCGACAAGGAGCTAAAACAATAAACGCGGTGGATGGCATTAATTTGAACATGAACAAAGGAGAGTTTCTGGCTATTATCGGTCCTTCAGGGTCAGGAAAAAGCACACTGCTACAGCTAATTGGCGGATTGGACCGGCCAACCAAAGGCACCATTGAAATAGACGATATTGAAATTACAAAAATAAGTGATGCTAAGCTTACCACATTGCGCCGTGATAAAATGGGATTCATTTTCCAGAACTTTAACCTGATTCCCACTCTTACTGCCGCCCAGAATATTGAAGCGGTTATTGCTAAGCGATCAAAAAGCGACCGAAAAAAAGTCAAAGAGGTTTTAAAACAGGTGGGGCTAGAGGAACGGGCTAATCATTTGCCTAGTTTGCTTTCCGGCGGAGAGCAACAGCGGGTGGCAATTGCCCGGGCGCTGATTAACGAGCCGGAGATAATTTTAGCAGACGAGCCGACGGGAAATTTAGACAGCAAAACCGGCGAGAGTATTATCCAGATATTGCACAACTTAAACAAACGCAACAAAAAAACGGTTATTCTGGTTAGCCATTCTGACTATGTTAAAAAATACGCCGATCAAACTATTGAGATTAAAGACGGAAAAATAACATAATACAACAATAGTTCTTTTAAAACATGACCTTTATTTTTTTGAGAAAATAGCGCATAATTATAAAAAAGCACATTCAAAATCGTCCACTTAGTTAATCTCGATGTTGAGCTGGTCGCCGAAAAGTTCGTCAGGTTTGAAAGAATCTGTAGAGAACGTGGCGTCCGGATAGATGGCTGCTGGAAAACAGCCCACGAGAACATCAGAGATTCTACATATTCTAAATTATGAAACAGAAAATCGTTAATATAATTTCCGAAATCAAACGAGAGTTTAAAATAACGGAAAAATTCTCTAAAGCGTCCAATGGAACCAATTCGCAAGTTTTTGTGTCTGAAAATTTTATTATCAAAATCAATAAAAACATCACTGCTCTTAAGAAGGAATACGACGTGATAAAATCCTTAAAATCAAAATATGTTCCAAAAGCATTAGGCTTTGTAAATTTAAAGGGGCATGGAGCTATTATTGAAAAAAGAATTAATGGCGATGATGTTCAAAAAGTTTGGAAGCAGTTTAGCCAGAAAAACAAAACAAGAATAATCAATGACTTGGCCGTTGCGCTCGCTTCTTTTCACCGTCAAAAATATGACTATTTTTGGTCATTGAAGTCTAATAAAAAATTCAAAAGTTATGACAAATTGCTCATCATTAGGTTTAAAGAATATAAAAAGAGGATCTTGAGCAATAAAACCGCTTGCGATCTTTATTTAAGGATTAAAGATAATTTGAATGAAGCCAGGATGGCTAAAATTTTTAAGAACGTCAAACCTGCCTTGGTCCATGGTGATTTAATTATGCATAACATTTTAACTGACGGCAAAAAATTGACCGGCATCATTGATTGGGAATACGTTCAATTCGGTGATCCTTTTTATGATCTGGCCAGAGTCATTTACTATCAGGAATGCGCCAAGGCCTATATTGAGGAAAAGGGAGATATTCATTTTGAATATGATTTTACCACAAGATTGATAAACAAACTGCGAGAATCTATTGAATTTAGTGAAGATAAGTATAAAATAATTAGATGCCTTTATTTTATTGATACGATTATTTGGGCTTTAAATTCCTCAGATCCTGAGTATAATTTAAAAAAATTAAAGCCGCCGACCTTAGGTCAATTGCGGGGCAAAAACCATTGAGATTAAGGACGGAAGAATAACGGAACATAAAACAAAAGAATAATTCTTTTTAAATTATAAACTGGATCATTAGATTGAAACGGGCTTTACTTATAATACAATCAGCATTTGGAAAAAGTTCTTTTAAAATTACTTTTCCGCCGTAATTAAAAGTGCTATACTGAGGAAGCAGTATTTTATTATTATTTTTAAAATACCATGTTTAAAAAAGTCACTCTAATCGCCATGTTTTTGGCGCTTTTTTTGTTGATCAGTGGCTTTGGCGGCTGCGGAAAGAAAGCCGCGGAAAAAGCCACAGAAAAAGCCATTGAAACGGTCACTAACGGACAGGCGGATGTAGATGTAAGCGACAACACCGTCACTATTAATACTAATACGGGATCTTATCAAGCAGGCGGTAATGTAGATTTACCATCAGATTTTCCTGACGATGTCTATGTTGTTGACGGCAATATTACCGCAGCAATTACTTCTGTTGAAAACAATGGATACACTGTTTCTATCGAAACCACCCAATCAGTCAACGACCTGGCAACTTTATACGAACAGAAGCTAAAAGATGAGGGCTGGACCATTACTTTAACTATGGCCTATGAAGGTACTGCCTCAGTTGGCGGTGAAAAGGATAACCGGATGGTTTCAGTCGGTATGAATCCCAACGAGGAAGGAAAAACAATAGTAGTTATCACCACTTCTGAAACAAACTAATTAATTCAGTAAACCCCGTTAGAAGCTCATGCGGAGCGTTAAAACCCACGTTCGCTAATTTATTAAGCATTCATCCCCACGGCAAGACCGTGAGGCATTCCGCTTCTAACGGGGTGAAAGCAGGCAAATAAACCTAATTCACTTTTCCTTGAGTTAAAATGAATCAGGATGGACATTTTCGCCTGCTTTTTGCTTTTTTGCCACCTTTCCCCTCCTTTTTGGGTAGGTGGAAAAAATGTAGAAAAAAAGCCCTTGCTCGGCTCAATTCAAAAGTGGTAAGATGGTTAAGAATTAGGAAGTTAGCTTGTAGCTGGTAGCTTGCGGAAGCAAGCCGCTAGCAACCCTCCTTCCTAACTCTATAGCTCATTATTGTTCTATTGTTCTATTATTACGAACATGAAACAATAGGGCAATCAAGTAACCAAACAACTTAGTCTAAAAACCTACAAGCTACAAGCTAATTCCTACAAGCTAAACAAAATGGCTAAAGAAACAACCGAGATAAGAGAAAACATCCCTCCTCATAATATCGAAGCAGAGCAAGCGGTTTTGGGCTCACTATTAATCGATAAGGATGCAATTGTTCGCATTGCCGATTTAGTGCATCCTGATGATTTTTATAAAGATGGACATCGGCTTATCTTTGAAACCATGCTGGAACTGTACAATCAAAGGGAGCCGATTGACATTCTTAACCTCGCCAACCGTTTGACGGAAAAAGAATTGTTAGATTCTATTGGGGGTAGAAGCTACTTAATGAGTCTTGCCAATATTGTTCCAACGGCCAGCAACGTCGCCAATTATGCCAATATTGTCCAAAAAAAGGCAACGCTTAGAAGGTTAATTCAAAGCGCTCAACAGATTACCGGCTGGGGATACGAAGAAACGGAAGATATTAATATTATTTTGGATAAGGCCGAGCAAGCGCTTTTTAAGGTTTCACAAAAATATCTCAGACAAAATTTTATACCAATTAGGAGCGCTCTTACCGAGGCTTTTGACCGAATTGACGAACTACACCGAGAAGGCGGAAAATTACGAGGAATTCCGACCGGCTTTGTTGATTTAGATAATAAATTAGCCGGCCTTCAAAAATCCGATCTGATTATCATAGCTTCTCGCCCCAGCGTGGGAAAAACTTCACTGGCCTTGGATATTGTCCGACAAGTGGCCGTAAAATCAAAGATTCCGGTTGGAATCTTCAGCTTAGAAATGTCAAAAGAACAACTTGTAGATAGAATGCTCTGTTCAGAAGCAAACGTCGATTTATGGAAAATGCGCACCGGCAAGCTCTCTGATCGGGAAGAAGACGACGATTTCCCCCGTATCGGCAATGCTATAGGAGTATTATCCGAAGCGCCAATTTTTATTGATGATTCCGCCTCCTCTAATGTAATGGAGATAAGGACCAAGGCCAGAAGACTGCAAGCAGAGCAGGATCTGGGCCTTCTGATTGTGGACTACCTCCAACTGATGGAGGGAGGAAGCACTTTCAAGGATAACCGTGTTCAGGAAATCGCCGAGATTACCCGTTCCTTAAAAGCGATTGCTCGGGAATTGAATATTCCGGTTATTGCTTTATCTCAGCTTTCTAGAGCAGTAGAATCCAGAAGTCCGTCTATTCCCAAGCTGGCGGATTTAAGAGAATCTGGGTCTATTGAGCAAGATGCCGATGTGGTAATATTCATCTATCGCGAGGTAATGGACAAAACGGTAAGAAGAGATGATTCAGAAAGAAGAAATATCGCCGAAATCCACATTGCTAAACACCGCAACGGTCCTACCGGAGTGATTGAACTGTTTTTTGACGAAGAAAAAGTGAGTTTTAAAAATCTTGCCAAAAAAATAGAAGAGGAAACAGTTACTGAATCTACTCCTTTTTAGGAATTAGGATTTGGGGTTTAGTTAAAAAACTCCAGGTACTAATCCCTACACCCTAAACCCTAAACCCTATTTCATGTTTAACAAACTTAAGCAAATCAAAGACTTAAGAGATCAAGCTAAAGAACTTCAAGGCCAGTTAGGCCAAGAGACTGTTTCTACCTCATCAGAAGAGGGGAAAATAAATCTGGTGATGGACGGCAATCAGCAGGTAGTGGGATTAGAAATTGATCCCCAACTCCTTAATATTGAGCAGAAGGAAACTCTGGAAAGAGGGCTAAAAGAGGCTTACAATGAAGCCGTTAAGAAAGTACAACGGATTATCGCTCAAAAAATCCAAGGCGGAAATTTCAACTTACCAAATATTGGATAACGGCAGATAGAAAGCGGATAAGGCTTAGTGATTTACAACTAACGACCTACGACCTACAAAATGTCTAGATTTCCAGAAACAATTCAAAACCTGATCGAAGAATTTAATAAACTGCCGGGAATCGGACCCAAAACCTCGGAGCGGTTTATTTTTTATTTACTCAAACAGCCAACGGAAGAATTAGATAAACTAGCGGAAAGAATAAAGCATCTAAAAGAAAAGATTACTACTTGCCCAATCTGCTACAACCTTACCGACACCACCCCCTGTGCTATCTGTTCCGATTCAAGAAGAGACCAAAAAACTATCTGCGTAGTTTCCGAAAGCCCAGATGTAATCGCAATTGAAAAAACAAGTAAGTACCAGGGCGTCTATCATGTTTTGGGTGGAGTAATCAACCAAATTGAGGGGATCGGCCCCGAGCAATTAAAAATCAAGGAATTAGTGAATAGAATCAAGAAAGACAGGATTAAAGAAATTATTCTGGCCACCAACCCTGATTTAGAAGGTGAATCAACCGCCCTTTACTTAGCGAGACTACTAAAACCAACGAAAATAAGAATAACCAGGATAGGAAGGGGGCTACCGATGGGAAGCAATATTGAATACGCTGATGAGGTAACATTGGCTAATGCTCTCGCGGGAAGAGGAGAAATAAACTGACGATAAATCAAAGAAGGTGAACAAGCGCTTGTTCACCTTCTTTTTGTTCCGGCAATTTTTCTAAGCGCTAATCTTTTCGATTCTTAATTTAGTATACCACTGGCGGTGCCCCCTTTTTCTTCGATACCGGACTTTGGATTTATACTTAATAACCATTATTTTCTTATCCTTTTTTTCTTCCAGCACCTTAGCGGTAACCTCGGCTCCTTTTACTTTAGGAGTACCAACTGATACTTTTTTTGCTGCTTCATCTGATACCAAGAGCACGTCTTTAAAAACTACCTCGTTTCCCTCTTTTTTGCCAAGTTTTTCCACCTTAATAATATCTTTTTCTTTTACCTTATATTGTTTTCCTCCGGTTTTGATGATTGCAATCATAAATTTATTTCAGTTAGTTTAAAATAATTCTAATCTTTCATTTCACTTTTGTCAATCGCATCACTTCAAGTCAAGCTTCCCTTGTTCTTTTTGTAACGGTAAACCAGTACCAAAGAAATAGCCAATGTCAGCATTATAATTAGTAAAACGATTAGAGCCGCCAATTTCCCTTTGGTTTTCAAAAACAATGATGTAACTCCAAATAAAAGAGTCACTAAATATAAAAACAGTACCGCTTGTCGGTGCGACAATCCAATATCCAGTAATCTAAAATGAAGGTGCTTTTTATCTCCCCAGAAAGGAGATTTTTTTTCCTTGAGCACTCTTCTCAAAACCACCCAAATTGCGTCCAAAATAGGAATACCCATTATCAATAAAGCTGTGGCAATTTTGGCTCCGCTAATAATCGCTAATACTCCCAGCATAAATCCGATAAAAGTGGATCCTCCTTCTCCTAGAAAAATGCGTGCCGGGTGAAAGCTAAAGAAAATAAAACCTAATAAAGCTCCCCCCAAAATAATAGAGACCAATGCTGTTTCTGGTTGGGCAACTGTTTTTGTCAGACTTAAGACAAATATCACAAATGAACCAATCGCTCCTACCCCTGGCACCAATCCATCTAATCCATCTAGGAACTTGGTTGTGTAAACCATTAATAGAAGCCAGATAAATACCAAAAGATCAGCCCATAACGTAAAGTAATAAGGAATTCCCCCAATATTAAATAGTTCTATTTTCACTGTATCGAGATATAAAGTTCCGCCAAAGGGATTAGTAATATAGGGGATGCCGATTCCGGAAGCAACAATTACCAATGAAGCTATTAAAGGCCAGATAATCTGTTTCTGGGGTTTTAAATCGTATTTATCATCTAAATAACCGCCTACCATTAATAAAGTACCGGCCAAGATAATTCCCATAATATGTTTGAGTAACATATAGCCGCCTAAAATACGATCGGTGAAAAAAGTGTAAAAAAGCAATACTATAGAAAAACTCAAAAAAATAGCTATTCCTCCCAATAAAGGAACTGATTTACTCTGTATTTTTCTTTCCGGATAAATATGAGGATCATCTACGATATTTCTATTTAAAGCAAAACGTCTGACCAATGGTGTCATTAAAACCGTTATCAAAAACGCTGCTAAAAATGGAATAAGATAAAATTGATAATTCATTGATTATTTTGTCTGTCTAAGTATCCTTGTAAAATTAATATGGCCGACTGCTGGTCAATGGCCTCTTTTTTTTTGGCTTTTTTTGAAGGGTTATCTCTAAGAAGACGGCTGGACAGCCTGCTGGTTAATCTTTCATCCTCTAATTCCACCGGCAGATTTAAATAAGAGTTCAATTTGTTGGCAAAATCCTCACATTCTTTCGCTTTTTTTTCTCTTTCTCCCTTTAGATTCAAAGGTAAGCCAACTATAATTTTCTCTACTTTTTCTTGCTGGACAATTATTTTTAGGTTATCAAAAACAAAAAATTTATTTCTGTTCTCAAGGACTTGATAAGGAAAAGCATATTTCCCTTTCTCGTCAGAGATGGCGATTCCGATTCTTTTTTTTCCATAATCTAGGCCTAAAATGCGCATAGGGATTGACAAAATTTTAATAATAGTATATAATTGTTTGTTAAATTGATCTTTTGACATAAACAATAACAAACAAGAAGGTTAGGAAAGGAGGTTTCTTTAATGAAACCTATACTTTGGTGGATCTCTGCTGTATTTCTCATTCTCGTATTGCTATCCATCTTCTCTGGCCTGGGTTCTGTCCTGGTTGAATGGTTCAGAACGTACTCATTGATTTTGTACGCATATCCTCTTCAGACAAAAATCATAACCGCTCTGATTCTTAGTCTGATGGGAGACATTCTGGCTCAGAAGATAGAAAGAAGAAAGAAGATTCCCGGAGAGAGAAGAATAGACAAGAGAAGACTCGCTTACGTTCCTTTACTCCTCATGACTCTAAACGGCTTTCTGGCTCACTTCTGGTTCGGTCTTTTGGAACTTCTGATGCCGGGGGCAAGCTTTAGTCACGCCGCTTCAAAAGTCATCATCCACGCCATCATTTGGACACCTTTCTTCCATTTCCTGAACTTCTCGGGTATGATATTCTTTTCTAAGAAATCCATCCGAGAAGCTTTTTCCAGAGGAATTCTCAAAGAGTTCGGCGAAAAATACGCCGTGCTTTTTGGCCGACCTACAAGAGAGACCTTTTACTCTGGACAGGAATAGTAAATCCGATCAGCTTCTTTTTACTGCCTCTGGACTTCAGGCCCATTCTCGCTGCTTTGGTTTGCATCCCCTGGATTGCCTACTTATCTTGGGTTGGACACCAAACTGCGAACCGTACCCCAGCTACTTCTTAGAGAAATCTAAGCATTAGCTGGGGTTCTTCATTAATTGTAAATATTTCATTTTCAAAAGACAAATTTTCTAACTATAAAGGAGTTAAAATCTCACAACCGTTTTTGGTTACAGCTACTGTATGTTCAAAATGAGCCGACACAGAATTATCCTTGGTAATGATTTTCCAGCCGTCTGGCGCTGTTTCCACTTCACTTCCACCCAGATTAACCATCGGTTCAATAGCAATGGTCATACCCTCTTTTAATTCTGTTCCGGTATGCGGTTCTCCGAAATTTGGTATTCTCGGCTCCTCGTGAACGTTTTTTCCTATTCCATGCCCCACCAGTTGAGTTACCACGGAAAATCCCTGTTTTGCAACATATTTTTGGATGGCGGCGCCGATATCACCGGTATATCCCCCTTCTTTCACTTTTTTTATTCCGATGGAAAGCGCTTTCCTGGTCACTTGAATCAGTTTTTCCTTTTCAGAAGAAATTCTACCAATGCCGACTGTTCGCGCCATATCAGTACAAAATCCTTTATAGCGCACCCCGGCGTCAATCCCGATAATATCTCCTTTTTTCAAAATTCTGTTTGCACTGGGAATGGTATGCACCACTTCTTCGTTGAGGGAAGTGCAAATCGAAGCAGGATAAGGATTATCTTCGGAATGGGATTGGTATCCCAGAAAGGCGGGTTCTCCTCCTAACTGGCGAATAAG
Organism: Candidatus Kerfeldbacteria bacterium CG08_land_8_20_14_0_20_40_16; assembly: GCA_002774635.1. Lineage (GTDB taxonomy): Bacteria > Patescibacteriota > Patescibacteriia > UM-FILTER-42-10 > UM-FILTER-42-10 > UM-FILTER-42-10. The sequence continues at coordinate 15,127 of PEXU01000049.1, forward strand.
CTTCTCGGCTAGTAAATCAAGCTCTTTAGTAGAAATGCCCGGTTTCGCTGCATTAACCACTTTTTTCAGCACCGTTGCCAAAATCTTTCCCCCTTCCTGCATAACTTTTATTTCCCGTTGATTCTTGATAGTAATCATTCCTTAATAAAATCACTCTTGTTTATTTTTTGAAATATTTCCTCTTTTACCGCCGGGATACTCTGCTCACCATTAATCCTGATCAAAATTTTTTGCTTCCAATATCTTTTTAAAAGGATTTCGGTATTCTGATGATAGATTGCTAAGCGCTGTCTGGTTATTTCCTCTTGATCATCCTTTCTTTGAAACAGCTTCTTGCCGCATTGATCACAAATTCCTTGCTGTTGGGGGGGATTAAAATCGATATGGTAAGTCATACCGCAAGCGCAAACTCTTCGGCCAGATATTCGGCGAATCGACTCTTTATCCGAAATAGCAATTTCAAAGACCGCATCAATTTTAGCCATCTTATCCAAAGCTTCGGCTTGTATTTCGTTCCGAGGATAACCGTCTAAAACGAATCCTTCTTGAGCATCTTTCTCCTTTAAACGTTTCGCCACCAATTGATTAGTTATTTTATCAGGCACCAATTTTCCTTTAAAACTATACTGACTCGCCAATTTCCCCAATTCTGTTTGCTCTTCAATATTCTGGCGATAGATATTACCAGTAGAAATCCAGGGGATGCCCAGTTCTTTAGAAAGAAATTCCGCTTGAGTTCCTTTACCGGAACCTTGAGGACCGAAGATCACTATTTTTCTAATTGATGTTTTTAGCTTGGTCATATCTGAATTATAACGATTTATGTTCTAAAAACAAAGTCCGAGGAGCATTCCTCGGTACAATCTAGCTTAATTATTTTCATTTTCAAAACCCTTCATATTCTCTCATCACCAACTTTGATTCTACTTGTTTCACAGTTTCTAATACCACGCTAACCACAATCAAAAGACTGGTTCCTCCTAATATCAAAGTTTGAATATTGGTTGCCGCTTGCATAATGTATGGTAGAACGGCAATCACTCCTAAAAATAACGCGCCGGTTAATAGAATTCTGTTTGATACATAATTTAAGTAAGCAGCAGTGGGCCGGCCTGGCCGGATGCCCGGAACAAATCCTCCTTGTTTTTGAAGGTTTTCTGAAATCTGATCCGGGTGAAAAATAACAGCGGTGTAAAAATAAGTAAAAGCCACCACAAAAATGAAGTAAATCAATCCATAATAAAACTGGTTGTTAAAGAGATTGATGACTGCTTGCGAAACCGTTGCGATCCAAGCCGTAGAAGAATTGGCAAAAAACCGAGCAACCATAGAAGGAATCAACACAATGGAAATAGCGAAGATAATGGGAATAACCCCAGCCTGATTAACTCTAAGCGGCAAATGAGTGTTAACTCCGCCGTAAACCTTATTCCCCCTGATCCGACGCGCATAGGAAACCGGGATGTTCCTTTGTCCCTCCGTAATAATTACCACTCCTCCGATGGTAATAATAGCTATGATTATAAAGATTAAATAAGTAAAAATCTTACTGGGATCAAAAACAGCAAACGTTTGTTGAAGAGAGCGCGGAAGACCGGCTATAATTCCAGCAAAGATTAGTAAGCTGATTCCGTTTCCAATTCCTTTTTCAGAAATAAGTTCTCCTAGCCACATGAGGAAAATACTGCCCGCTGCAATCATAATGATTGCTGAAGCAAGCTGGAATAGACTAATATCACCAATAACCCCACCCGGAACGCCCGCCCCCACGGCAAAACTCTGACCACTTCTTTTTAATAAAGTAATTGTGGCATAGGCTTGCATGGCGGCCAGCGGTACAGTTAGGATCCGAGTGTACTGATTGATTTTTGCCCGGCCTGATTCTCCTTCTTTCTGTAGTTCTTCTAACCGCGGAATAATCATGGCCAACAACTGAAAAATAATAGAAGCGGTAATATAAGGCCCTAATCCCAACATCACTACTGAGAAATTTTCTAAGGCTCCACCGGAAAAAAGATTTAAAAGTCCTAATACTTGATTAGATCCTAAAAAGTTTTTTAGGTTTTCAACATCCACTCCCGGGACAGGGACATGCGCCGCTATTCTAAATACTAATAACAAACCCAGGATATAAAGAATTTTATTTCTGATATCCTTGACTTTCCAAAGTTGAGTTATTTTTTCAATAACCTTCCCAGCCATTACTTTTACTTTTTGTTATCTAATTTTTTCTTATTCTCTCTATCAGGTGCTTTTTTGATGATATTAACAGCTCCACCTGCCTTTTTTATAGCATCTTCTGCGGATTTAGAAAAGCGGTGGGCGGTAACTATAAATTTTTTCTTTAATTCCCCACCTCCTAATACCTTGAGTTCATTGCCGTTATTAGCAACTAATTCAGAATTTAGAAGTTTTTTTAGATTAATAGTTTCTCCATCTGAAAAGTAATTGTTCAATTGACCAATGTTGACAATATTCATTTTCGGACTAATACTCTTGAATCCTCTTGCTTTCGGGATCTGGCTAATAAAAGCGGGCGACTTTTTGCCTCGATGTCCGGCCTTGCGGCGGCCGCCGGAACGAGATTTCTGTCCTTTTTGTCCTCTGCCTCCATAAGTTCCGCCCTTACTAGAATTTCCTCGTCCTACTCTTTTTTTTCTTTTTTGAGAAGAGGGATGTGATTTAAGTTGTGATAACGATAATGCCATTTTTTAACTTGCTTGTCTTATTTTATTGATCTCTTCTGGGGTTCTTATTTTAGTTAAAGCAATAATAGTGGCCCTTACATTATTGATTTTATTCTTAGATCCCTGCATTTTACTGACTATGTTTTTAATCCCAGCCAACTCTAACACTGCTCTTACGGGACCCCCGGCAATAATTCCTCTTCCTGGCGGGGCAGGTTTCAAAAAGACTTTGGCGCCACCGGATTTCTCTTTTATAATATAAGGAATGGTATCATTGATTATTTTTACTTTGATCAGATTCTTTTTTGCCGCGGTAACTGCCTTATTAACCGCCATTGACACGTCGGCTCCTTTTTTAATTCCCATTCCTACTCGTCCTTTTTGATCGCCTATCACTACACAAGCCCGAAAACTCATTCTTTTCCCGCCTGCTTGAACCCTGGTTACTCGAGAAATTTCAATTATTTTTTGTTCAAATTCATCCTTAGAAAGTTCTCTCATCGCTGATTTTCTTGTCTTTTTATAGATCATATTTAGTTGCCTAATGATTTAAAATTTAAGTCCCCCTTCTTTTGCTCCTTCCGCTAACGCTTTTATTCTGCCATGGTAAGTAAATCCTCCTCGATCAAAGACCACCCGTTTTATTTTTTTTGCCAGGGCCTTTTGGGCAGCTAGCTTTCCTACTGCTTTAGCGACTACTTCTTTTCTTTCTTTCTGATTTTTCTTCGTCAATTCACTATCACTAGCACTTACCAAAGTTTTTGCTTTTTGATCATCGATTATTTGAACATAGATATGGTTAAGACTACGATATACAGAAAATCGAGGGCATTTCACTATCCCCTGAATTTTGGTGCGAATTCTCTTTTTTCTCCTTTCTCTTTGAAATTGTTTCTTCTTTTGAGGGTTAGACATAATTTGCTATTTGAAGTATCTTATCTACTTTAAGCTTTTCCTTCAGCTCCTTTCGCTATTTTACCTGCTTTTCTGCGAATTATTTCTTCAACGTATTTAATTCCCTTTCCTTTATAAGGTTCCGGTTTTTTTATGTTTCTTATCCGGGCAGCAGTATCCCCCACTAGTTGTTTATCTATTCCCGATATGATAATTATATTTTTTTCTACTTTTCCTTCGATTCCTTCTGGCAATTCAAACTCAACGGGGTGAGAAAATCCAACATTTAGAATTAGCTTTCTATTTTTTACTTCCGCTTTGAATCCGATTCCATTGATTTCTAATTTTTTCTCAAATCCATTAATCACTCCCTCAATCATATTGGCAACCAGTACCCGGGTCAACCCCCACAACGCTCTATTGGATTTGATTTGACTATCTGGTACTGATACCTGAAGATGCTGTTCTTTTTGGACTAGCGATACCAAAGGAGGGAGTTCTTGGAATAATTCCCCCTTAGGACCCTTGACTTTTACTTTTCTTCCGTTAATTTCAACGGTGACTTTTTCAGGAATTTTTATTGGATTTTTACCCACTCGGGACATATGTAAATTATCGTTTAATTATCTTAGCTTACCTCGCAGATTACTTCTCCGCCCAATTTATTTTTTCGTGCCTCTTTATTGGTCATTAGACCATTAGGAGTAGAGATAATGGCTATCCCCAAACTATTCAAAACATAGGGCAATTTTTGATGATGGACATAAACTTTTCTTCCCGGTTTACTAACTCTTGTTAAGTTCTGGATTACTGGCTTGCGATCTGAAGTGTACTTTAAGGTAATTTTAATTTTAGCAAAGGTGTTTTCTGTTTTCTGGGCATTTTTGATATAACCCTCTTTTGTCAATATTTTAGCAATCTCAAATTTTATTTTAGAAAAAGGAAAAACTACTTCGTCTTTTTTCAGCTGGACAGCATTACGAATTCTAGTTAGCATATCGGCAATGGGATCAGTCATAGTCATAGAGGTTTTAGGTATTAGGTTTTAGGTATTAGGTTTTAGGTATTAGGTTTTAGGTATTAGGTTTAAGTAGTTTCCAATTTTCAATTTTACAATTTTCATTTACCCCGTTACTTGAAAATTTATTGGAAATTGTAAATTGCCTCAGCATTTATTACCAACTTGATTTTCTTATTCCAGGTATTTCTCCTTTATTCGCCAATTCTCTAAAGCAGATTCGGCATAAGTCAAATTTCCTCATGTATCCGTGGGCTCTTCCGCAACGCCAACACCTTCTTACTATGCGAGAAGAAAATTTTGGATTTAAGCGTGATCTTTTTGCTCTTGCAATCTGAGATTTTTTAGCCATAACTTATTCCTCTTGTAAGGGAAAACCTAATAATTTAAATAACAATATTCCTTCTTTTTTTGTTTTGGCGGAAGTAGCAATATTCACTTCTAAACCATGAATTGTTTCTACTTCATCAGTTTTAATTTCAGGAAAAACAGTATGTTCCTTAATGCCGATACTTAAATTGCCTTGATTACCAATCATTTTTAAAGGAAGCCCCCTAAAATCTCTGGTTCTAGGTAAGCTTATTTTGATTATTTTTTCTACAAAATCATACATCCGATTCCCCCGTAAAGTAACCATTGCTCCTATGGTCATTCCCTGCCTGACTTTAAAATTAGAAATGGACTTTTTAGCTTTGGTAAAGACGGGCTTCTGCCCCGTAATCCTGGCTAAAGTACTTACTACTACATCTATAAACTTGGGATCACGAATTGCTCGGCCGGTTCCGACATTAACCACTGCTTTTTTCAGCCTAGGAACGGCTAGATTATTCTGATACCCCATTTGCTTTTTTAATTCAGGAATTATTTCTTTTAGATATTTTTCTTTTAAATTATTCATAATTATTATTGCTTTAAATTACCTCTTTACACTTTCGGCAAATACGACCCTTTTTGTTCTCAATATTTTTATGACCAATCCTGACCGGTTTGCCACATTTGGAGCAAATTAACATAACATTAGATGCATTTAATGGTGTACTGAATTGTACTCGTTCACCTTTTTCTCCTTCTTTTCTGGGACGGGTATGCTTAACATGAAGATTCAAACCTTCTACTACCACCAGGTTTTGCTTGGGAAAAACTTGAATAATTTTACCTTTTTTGCCCCGGTCTTTCCCAAGAATTATTCTTACTTGATCGCCTTTTTTTAAATCCATCTTACTAATTTTATTTATTTTATAATACTTCGGGAGCCAAAGAAACTATCTTATCAAATCCTTTGCCTTTTAATTCCCGAGCAATGGGACCAAAAATTCTTGTTCCTCTTGGTTCCTTATTATTTTTGTCAACTATCACCGCCGCATTTTCATCGAACCGGATATAGGATCCGTCTTTACGCTTTAATTCTTTTTTCTGCCGGACAATCACCGCCTGCAAAACATCGCCTTTCTTAACCATGCTATAAGGATTCGCTCCTTTTACCGCCACCGTGATAATATCGCCAATTCCCGCATAGCGTATTTTATTTCCTCCTAATACTCTAATACACTGCAAAACTTTTGCTCCGGTGTTATCTGCCACTTTAAGTCTTGATCCTGCTTGAATCATGATGAGTTTAAAATTTAAAACGAAAAATTAAAAAATTTAATCTTGATTTGTTCCTTTTTGATTTTTGTAAATTACCCTCCATCTTTTTTCTTTGGAAATTGGCCGGCATTCCACAAATTCTACCTGATCTCCCTTATGATATTTATTCTGGGGATCATGGACCTTAAATTTTTTAATTATGGTATATTGCTTTCGATACTTGGGATGAGACTTTACTCGGTTTATTCTTATCACAATTGTTTTATCCATTGCATCACCAATTACTACTCCGGAAAACCTTTTTCTCTTAGCCACTATGGCCCGGCGGAAAGCAATATCTTGTGAATTAATCTCTGCTTTTTTCATAATTTATTTTTGATTAGCTAATTTTTATCCGCTCGTTCCTTAATAACTGTTAGAATCTTGGCGATGGTCTTTTTCTCCGCCCGAACTGCCCGCACATTTTTCAATTGTTCACTTGCTACCTTAAAACGCACTTCTCTAAAATGCTCCCGAGTGCTTTTTAACAGTTTTTGAAGTTCATTATCTGATTTTTCTCTCAATTCTTTGATTTTCATAATTATAATTCTTGCTTAATTAAAATTTTAGTTCTCAGCGGAAGTTTATGAGAAGCTAATCTAAATGCTTCACGCGCCACTTCTTCTGAAATACCATCCATCTCAAACATAATCGTCCCGGCTTTTACTTTTTCGACATAGCGTTCCACTGAACCTTTTCCTCCCCCCATTCTTACCTCTCCTCCTTTAGCAGTAATAGGATAACGAGGGAATATTCTAATCCAGATTTTTCCTCCCCGTTTCACAAAGCGGGTCATGGCTCGACGCGCTGCTTCGATTTGCCGATCCGACACCCAAGAACCAGTAATCGCCTTCAGACCATAACTGCCAAAAGCCAATTCTGTCTTTTGAGTAGCTCTGCCTTTCACTTTCGGCCGGAATGATTTTCGATGTTTTAATTTTCTGGGCTGTAACATTGAAATTGAATTAGATTATTCTAATTTACCTTCTTGTTTCTTTTGAAATATTTGACCCCGATAAATCCATACCTTTATCCCAATTGCTCCATAGGTTGTCCGAGCCGTTCCTCGGGAATAATCGATATCGGCTCTTAGAGTATGCAGGGGAACCTTTCCCTTAGAAAGAGTCTCGGTTCTCGCTATTTCTACGCCATTCAATCTTCCGGCCATAATTATCTTTACTCCTTGCGCTCCTCCCTGCATCACCTGATCAATTCCTCTCTTCATTACTCTTCGGAACGGGATTCTTTTTTCTATTTGAGCAATCAATCCTTGTAGTACCAGTTCAGCATTTAAATCTGGTTTTTCTACTTCTTGAATAGTGATATTAAGATCGATTTTCTTGCTTCCTAAATATCTTTGTTTTAACTGTCTCTTCAATTCTTCAATTCCTCCTCCTCCTCGTCCGATAATAACCCCTGGCCGAGAAGTATGAATAATAATAGTCAGCTTGCCAGCAGAACGTTCAACCTCGATCTTAGCCACTCCCCCTTCTTTTAACTTCTTTCTTAAAAAATCTCTAATCTGAACGTCTTCTCGTAAAAATTCACTATAATTCTTCCGAGCGAACCACTTAGAATTTGCTTGGGCAATTATTCCTATTCTAAATATTCTTGGATTTACTTTTCTTCCCATCGCTTACTTATCTCCTGTTCTATGAATGAATTTATCTTTTATTCTTCCTAAATCTATAATTGATTTCTTTTTTCTTTCTTCTATTGGTGTCTCTTTTTTCTTGGCAGCAGATGCTTCCTTTTTAATTTCTTCCGCCTTTATTATTTTAATTTTTTCTCTTTCCGCTTTCTTTTTATCAGTTGTTGTTTTTTGTTTCGACTCCTTTTTTTCTGCTAAAACCAGTTCAATTAATGAAGAGCGTTTTCTTATTTCTGCTGCTCTCCCGAAAGCACGTGGTCGATACCGTTTTAAAACCGGGCCTTCGTTAGCGGTAATCTTTTTAATAAAAAGGTTATTTTTGTCCAGCTTAAAGTTGTTTTCGGCATTGGCAATCGCTGAGTTCAGTAGTTTTAAAATCGGTCCAGTGGCGGCTTTGGTAATAAATTGTAACTGCTCTTTTGCCTTTTCTACTTCTAATCCCCGAATAACATCAATTACCAATCTTACTTTCTTTGGCGACATCCTTATTCTATTCAATTTTGCTTTAACTTCCATGAATTTCTTAATTTAAATTATTTGCTTTCTTCTTTAGAACCGGTTTTTTGCTCTATTTCTTTCTTGGCTTCCACTAGTTCCTTTTTCTGAACAGCGGCTTGGGCGGTTTCTTCTTCTTTCTGCATTCTTCCGCCGTGTTTAATAAATTTTCTGGTCAGCGCAAATTCGCCTAGCTTGTGCCCAACCATATTTTCTACAATATAAACCGGGATATGTTCTCTGCCGTTATGAACCCCAATGGTAAAACCTACCATTTCTGGAGTAATCGTGCAGGCTCGTGACCAGGTTTTAACAATCGTTTTATCGCCCCGTTTCACCTTAGAAAGCTTCTTGAGCAGTTTTTGATCCACAAAGGGTCCTTTTTTAAGCGATCGCGACATAGGGATTATTAATTATGAATGATGAATGAATAATTTTGATTTTAATTACGAATTACTAGTTACTTACCTTTTCTTCTTTTGAGAATAAATTGATCTGATTTTTTTCCTTGTTTTCTTGTTTTTACCCCTAAGGCTGGTTTACCCCAAGGTGTCTTTGGTCTTTTCATTCCAATCGGCGACTTTCCTTCTCCTCCTCCATGCGGATGATCAACCGGATTTTTGGCTTTTCCTCTTACTGTTGGACGGATGCCTTTATATCTTATCCGACCCGCTTTGCCCCAGCGAATATGGCGATAATCAGGATTGGAAACTTGCCCGATTGATGCCATACAATCTTCAGAAACTAGTCTTATTTCTCCAGAAGGAAGTTTAAGCTGGACTAAACCATTCTCGATTGCCTGAATAACAGTATTACTCCCGGCGGAACGAACGATCTCGCCCCCTCTGCCAGGTACCAGTTCTACATTATAGACCAACATGCCCGGTGGAATATTTTTGAGAATTAACCGATTACCATTTTTAATTTCAATTTTGTTTTGGGATGAAACGATCTTATCGCCTACTACTAATCCTACCGGGGCCAAGATGTATCGTTTTTCCCCATCCTCATACCGGACTAAGGCAATCCTGGCATTGCGATTAGGATCATATTCTATTGCCGACACTTCTGCTGTTTGATCAAAACGATCTTGTTTAAAATCTATTTTTCTAAGATAACGTTTAGTGCCACCACCCTGATGATGAACGGTGATTTTTCCTCTTACGTTTCTTCCCCCCTTGCTTTTCTTGATTATTATCAGTTTTTTTTCCGGTCTCTTTTTGGTAAGACCAGAAAAATCCCCAACGGATGATATTCTTCTACCAGCAGTATTCGGTTTGTATTTTCTGATTGCCATTATTTAAACTCCTTCGTAAATTTCTATTTTTTCTCCCGGTTTTAAAGTAATCACTGCCTTTTTCCAACTTCCGGTTCTGCCTGAACTACGGCCGTACTGAATGGGCTTTCCGCCCTGATTAACAATATTCACTTTTATTACCTCAACTCCATAGAGATCATGGATTGCTTTTTTTATCTCAATTTTACTAACTTTTGATGCTACTTTGAAAACATACTTACTATAAACTCCTAGGCTAGTCGATTTTTCAGTAACCAGTGGTTTAATCAGAACTCGATAAGCTTCCCCGGTATCTTCCTTCTTTTCCTTTTTGGTCTTTTCTTTAGTCTTTTCTTTAACATCTTTCGCTTCTTTTTTCTGTTTTTCCGCTTTCGGTTTTTCTTCTTTACCAGACGGCACTAAGGAAGGGTCAAACAACCTTGGTTCAGCTTTTTTCTTTTTGCTTTCCGGCTTTTTCTTGGGAGCCTTCTTTTCAACTTTTGGCTCTTTCTCTATATCCTTTGTCTTTTTGAATCGATCAAATATTCCCATTCTCTTGGAAAAATTATTGGCTAGATTTTGATTTTAGATAAACTTCTTCTATTTTTCTTAAACTTTCCTTGATAATCAGTAAATATTCTGATTTTAAAATATCCTTAATATTTAAACTGTCTGCTTGAATGGTTTTAATGCCTGAAATATTTCGAGCTGATTTTACAATTTTGCCGTCGTTCTTAGGAAGAATAATGGTTGTTTTCTTGCTCTTAACTGGCAGCTTCGCTAGCATTCCGGCAAGCGCTTTGGTTTTAATCTCCTTCATTACTAACTCATTCAAAACAATAACTTTTGATTCTTGAGTCCGATCAGATAAAACCATAAAAAGAGCTTTGCGCTTGGCTTTTTTGTTAATTCTTTTGTGAAAGTTTCTATCTTTAGTAGGTCCAAAAGTTATTCCGCCGCCAACCCAGATCGGGGAACGAATCGATCCGTGACGGGCTCGTCCAGTTCCCTTTTGACGCCAAGGTTTTGCTCCGCCGCCCCGAACTTCACTGCGGTCTTTGGTGTGGGCTAAAACTTTCCGAGCATTAGCCATTTGAATCACTACTGCTTGTTGAACTAATTCTGGCTTCACCGCAACTCCAAAAATTTTTGGATTCAAATCAATCTCTTCTACTATTTTCCCTTCTGAATTATAAACTGGGATTTTCTTCATTTATTCTTCTCCTCCGTTTTTTTATCTTCTTTGATGCTATTCTGATTGGGTTTTTCTTCTTTTTTTTCTGACCCCTTTTTAGAAACATCCACTTGATTATTTTCTTGAATAGCAGCTGAATCTTCTCCTTCGCCCAGAATTAGTACTAGCTGGTTTCTTGCACCGGGCACCGCCCCTTTGATTGCCAGTTGGCCATTCTTCTTATCTACTTCTACTATTTGAAGGTTCTTAACGGTGGATTTTAAACCTCCCATTCGTCCCGCCATTCTTTTTCCTTTGCGGACGTGTTCTGGAAAAGAACTACCAATAGAACCAGGCATCCTTAATTGATCTTTATGACCGTGAGAAGCAGGACTGCCATGGAATCCATGCCGTTTAACAACTCCCTGAAAACCCTTTCCTTTAGAAACTCCACTTACTTGCACTACATCCCCTTCTTTGAAAATTGAAATATTGATCTGATCTCCTCTTTTGAATTGATTTGAATTATTAGTCCGAAACTCTCTTAAATATCGGGGATTGTCTAAATTTTTTAAATGTCCTTGCAGAGGTTTGAGAAGTTTACTTTTCTTTTCGAATCCGATCTGAATCGCTTGATAACCATCATTTTTGCTGGTTTTAACTTGAGTAACAGTACAAGGACCTGCTTTTACTAAAGTTACCGGAACAACAGTTCCATCTTCTTGAAACCGTCTGGTCATTCCAATTTTTTTTCCTAATATGAATTTCATTTTTTTATTAAAAAAAACCGCGATTTTTTCCAGTCTTTTCTTTCTTCACTTTTAAGGATTTCTTAAAAAACCCGGTTTAGTATTTAATAAATTTTAATTATTGAAGAAAGTCTAACTCCGAAATAGCTTTTTTGAGTACTCGGTTGATATCCCGCGGACGCGGGATCATTTCCGATACTCATCAAGCTGAGAATTTCTTTAATTTTAAAAATTACATTTTTATTTCTACATCCACTCCTGCCGGCAAACTCAGATTCATTAAGGTGTCAACGGTCTTGGCGGAAGGATCAATAATATCAATCAGACGCTTATGAACTCTCATTTCGTACTGTTCCCGTGAATTTTTATGGACAAAAGGAGAACGAATAACAGTGTACTTGCTTTTTTCGGTAGGGAGTGGTACGGGGCCACAAATTTTTGCTCCTGATCGCTCAGCAGTTTCAATAATCGTACGAGTTGACTGATCAATAATTTTATTGTCGTACGCTTTAATTTTAATCCGAATCCGCTGATGAACAACTTCTTCTTCGTTATTTTCTTTATTTGTTCTCGGATTATCCCTATTTTCTGATGACTTCTTTTTCCCCTCAATTACCATTGATTATTCTATTTTTAACTTACTTTTAAATTAAGACGATGAGGCCACAATGACCTCATCATCCTTTTATTTTATTATTTTAGTTACTACTCCGGCTCCTACCGTGTGTCCTCCTTCTCTAATAGCAAACCGTTGTTTTTCTTCTAAAGCAACCGGAACAATCAATTTTATCTTAAAGGTAACGGTATCACCAGGCATTACCATTTCGGTTCCTTCCGCTAGTTCAACCTCGCCTGTTACATCAGTCGTTCTGATATAGAATTGCGGCTTATATCCCTTAGTAAAAGGGGTGTGGCGGCCGCCTTCCTCTTTGGTTAAGATATATACTTCTCCTTCAAATTCAGTGTGAGGAGTTATCGTGCCAGGTTTGGCCAATACTTGTCCTCTTTCTACTTCATCCTTTTTAGTTCCTCTTAAAAGCACCCCCGCGTTATCACCTGCTCGGCCTTCATCCAACTGTTTATTGAACATCTCGATGCCAGTGACCACTGTTTTTTGAGTATCCTTGATGCCTACGATCTCTACTTCGTTATTCAACTTTACCATTCCTCTTTCAATTTTTCCGGTCACTACCGTTCCTCTTCCTTCAATAGAGAAGATATCCTCAATCGGCATCAAAAAGTCTTTGTCCACTTCTCTTTTAGGATCGGGAATATAGCTGTCAATTGCGTCCAGTAGTTCCTGTATACATTTTGTCGCTTCAGGATCGGTAGGGTTTTCTAAAGCTTTAAGTGCTGACCCTTTAATAATCGGAATCTGGTCTCCGGGAAATTCATATTTATTGAGCAGATCTTTAATTTCTACCTCTACTAGATCGATCAACTCTTTATCATCAACTTGATCAGTTTTATTTAAAAAAACCACAATATAAGGAACGCCCACCTGTCTGGCCAAAAGAATATGTTCTCTGGTTTGAGGCATTGGACCATCGGCAGCGGAAACAACTAGTACCGCACCGTCCATTTGGGCAGCGCCCGTAATCATATTTTTAATGTAGTCGGCATGTCCTGGGCAATCTACGTGAGCATAGTGCCTTTTATCAGTCTCATATTCTACGTGAGCAGTAGCAATGGTAATCCCGCGCTCTTTTTCTTCGGGCGCATTGTCAATCTGATCCACTGATTTATCCTGCGCTTTTTTGCCCTGACCAAGAAGATATTTTAGAATGGCCGCGGTAAGCGTAGTTTTCCCATGATCAACGTGACCAATAGTGCCAACGTTTACGTGGGGTTTTGATCTGTCAAATTTTTCTGCCATAGCTTTTTCTTTACTCAATTAATTATAAACTAAATTAAATTGGCTATTATATGCTTGAAAGTATAGATGATTATATCAGTGAAGAGAAATTTTGGCAAGTCATTTTGTTTTCTAACCATACACAAATAATTCACAGTTATCCATTATTTGGCTAATTTAAGCCAAAATTGGCCCTTTATGATAAACTAGAGAGGCTCTAAGGAAAAGTTTACCGGCGTAACTCTTAATGTTTTTACAATCACTTCGTCTTCTGCTGGTTTATACCCCTCTGCTTCAACTCTAATCATGTAGGTGCCAGGATTCACTTTTATTACGGTCGGCGTTGTTCTGCCGGTATCTTCCCCATTAAGGAAGATCTTTGCCGCTACGTCCGGCGGCTCAACGGTAACTGATACTCTGATTCGGCCGCGGATAATTACTTCTACGAAACTGGATTCTTCAATAGTATTAGTGCGATATATCCAGATTACCCCAATCATCAATAGAGTGAAAGAAATAAAAATAAACCATCGCATAAAAAGAGACATGTTGTTTTTTGAAAGAATTAGCTCCCTTTTATTCTACTCCTTATTTTCAAGATCTTCAATTAAGCTATTGGCAACATTTTTGGGCACTTCTGAAAAATGGGAAAATTCCATCGAATAGCTCGCCCGGCCCTGGGTCATGGAACGAAGGGTAGTAGCATATCCAAACATTTCTGCCAGCGGAACTTCGGCATCAATTATTTTTTGCTTCAGCCTATCTCTCATCTCCCTAATATGTGCCCGTTTAGAATTCAAATCTCCAATTACATCTCCCATAAAATTTTCAGGAGTGATTACTTCAATTTTCATAATTGGCTCTAACAAAATCGGATCCGCCCTTCTTACTGCCGTCTGTAAAGCCATTGAACCAGCAATTTTGAACGCCGCTTCCGATGAATCAACTTCATGATACGATCCGTCAGTTAGAGTAGCTTTTAAATCAACCAAGGGATAACCGGCCAATACTCCATTGTCCATTGCTTCTTTGGCCCCCTTTTCAATGGCCGGAATATATTCTGAGGGAATATTACCCCCCTTCACTTTGTCAACAAATTCAAATCCTTTTCCACGCTCTAACGGCTCAACCGTTAGATAACAATGGCCATATTGTCCTCGGCCGCCGGATTGTCGAATGTATTTTCCTTCTCCTTGTGCTTCAGTTTTAATTGTTTCTTTGTAGGCTACCCGAGGCCTTCCTACGTTGGCTTCTACCTTAAATTCTCTTTTCATTCGATCCACAATCACCTCTAAATGTAATTCGCCCATTCCTGAAATAATGGTCTGGGCTGTTTCTTCATCAGTTTTGACTCGGAAAGTAGGATCTTCTTCCGCCAATTGAGCGAGGGAGAAAGCCAGTTTTTCTTGATCGGCTTTAGTTTTAGGTTCAATGGCAATGGAAATAACCGGTTCGGGGAAAGTAATTTTTTCTAAAACAATAGGGTGATCCAAGTCGCAAAGAGTGTCACCGGTAGTGGTTTTCTTTAATCCTACTGCCGCTGCGATGTCACCGGCATAAACTTCTTTAACATCCTCCCGATGATTGGCGTGCAGACGAACAATTCTGCTAATTCTTTCTTTATTGCCAGTGGTTGTATTTAATACGTAAGAACCGGCCGCAAGGATGCCAGAATAAACTCTAAAGAAAGTCAACTTACCAACAAAGGGATCGGCTGCTACTTTAAATGCTAGAGCAGCAAAAGGAACTTCATCTTTAGTTTCTCTAATCTCTTTTTCTTCAGTGTCTGGATTTTCTCCTTCTACGGCGGGAACATTCAAAGGTGAAGGGAGATAGTCGTTAACCGCGTCCAGCAAAAACTGGATTCCTTTGTTTTTAAGGGCCGAACCGGTTAAAATAGGCACGATTTTATATTCCATAGTTGCTTCACGAAGCGTCTTTTTTAAATCTCCGATTGGTATCTCTTTTCCCTCCAAGTATTGCTGCAGAAGATTTTCGTCATTTTCCACAATTGCTTCAATCAGCTTATGACGGTACTCCTCTACTTTTTCTTTCATATCTTCCGGCATGTCGGTTTCTTCCCATTCCTTACCCATTTCATCTTTATAGATTATGGCCTTCCTGGTAAGAAGGTCAATAACGCCCTTAAAATTTTCTTCTGCTCCGATAGGCAGTTGAATAGGATAGGCATTTTTAGTTAATCTTTCGTGAATAGAATCTAGATCGGCATAAAAATTAGCGCCCATCCGATCCATTTTATTAATAAAACACAAACGGGGGACTTCATATTTATCAGCCTGATGCCATACTGTTTCTGATTGAGGCTCAACTCCAGCCACTCCATCAAAAATCACTACCCCTCCATCCAGCACCCTTAAAGAGCGCTGTACTTCTACGGTAAAATCAATATGGCCGGGAGTATCAATAATATTGATCCGGTGGTCTTTCCAAAAGCAGGTGGTTGCGGCAGCCGTTATGGTTATTCCCCTTTCTTTCTCCTGTTCCATCCAGTCCATTTCGGCTTCTCCTTCATGCACTTCCCCTATTTTATGTTTTTTTCCCGTATAATAAAGAATCCGTTCGGTAACGGTTGTTTTGCCCGCATCAATGTGGGCAATTATTCCTATATTCCGGGTCTTCTCAAGATTGTATTCTCTGGGCATCTTCAAAAATTTATAATAATGAGCACTAAGTAACAAAATTTGAATTGCTAGCCAAAGTTATTAGTTACTGATTACCGTTCAATTTACTGAAATTATACATTATAAATTTTAAATTATAAATTATTATGCGAAGTGGGCGAAGGCGCGGTTAGCTTCGGCCATGCGATGCACATCTTCCTTCTTTTTAATTGCTGCCCCTTGCTGATTAGCGGCATCCGTTAGCTCCTGTGCCAATTTTTCCTGCATTGGTTTTCCTTTTTTTTCTTTGGCCGCCTTAATAATCCAACGCATTGCCAGAGTTGTCCGTCGTTCTCCTTTTACCTCCACTGGTATCTGATAGTTCGCCCCCCCGATTCTTCGGGCTTTCACCTCAACGACCGGAGAGACATTCTTAATCGCCTGATCAAAGACATCCAAGGGGTCTTTCTTTATCTTTTCTTTAATTGTATCCAAAGCACCATAAACAATCCTTTCGGCAGTCGATTTTTTGCCGCGACGCATAATGTGATTAATAAATTTAGCAATAATAATGCTGCTATACTTAAAATCAGGTTGAATCTTTCTTTTTGGTGCTTTCTTTCCGCGCATCTATTTAATATTAACTTTCTTTTTTAACCTTTTCCTTTTTCGCTCCATAAAGACTGCGACCTTGCTTTCTACCTTCCACCCCTTGGGTATCATAAACTCCTCTAACAACATGATAGCGCACTCCGGGTAAATCCTTTACTCTTCCGCCCCTGATCATAACTATGGAATGTTCTTGAAGATTGTGGCCAATTCCGGGAATATAGGCCGTAACTTCCATACCATTAGAAAGCTTAACGCGGGCTATCTTTCGGAGAGCGGAATTAGGTTTTTTAGGAGTGGTAGTAGTTACCTTAACACAGATTCCCTGTTTAAAAGGTGAACCTTTGGGTAGTTTGCTTCGTTTTCTTTTTAGAGGATTTAAAGTAGTCTCTAGAGCAGGAGTCTTGGATTTCTTTTTCTGACTTTTTCGTCCTCTTTTTACTAATTGGTTTATAGTTGGCATTTAGGATAAAAAAAATAATCTTGCTTAAGATATTTTCAAATAAAGTCTAGCAAATATGGATAAATACGTCAATGAGCTAAAGCTTAAGATGGCCTAAGAAGACAAAAAAGGCTAATCGGGGCTTGTTTCCAAGGTTTTCCTCTACCCTTCTTCAGCCTCTACTGTTCTCTTTTACTTCCTGATAAAAACGAGACTCTACCCAAAAACTCTAAAAATTAGATCGGAAGCGACTTGAAAAACAGAGGCGAAAATAGAAAGACCAAAAAAACTATCCAAAACAATAAGCCCTAAAAGCAATAAAGGGCCCGAGCGTTCGAACGACCGCTTAAAACTATCGGCGGAAGGGGGCAAAAAAGCATATAAAATGTGATGACCATCTAAGGGAGGAATGGGTATTAAATTAAAAACTCCCAGAATTAGGTTAATCTGAATCAAAGCAACCAGAAAGATGGCCAGCATATTACCCGTATCCAAGCTTGTATAAGCCAGTAAGAGTTTGAGAGTAAAACCAAAAATGAACATGGCAATAAAATTAGACAGTGGCCCTAATAAAGAAATAATCACCGGCCCCCAGCGACGATACCTAATATTAAAAGGATTATAAACAACTGGTTTTCCCCAGCCAAAACCGGCAAAAAGTAAAACCATGAATCCCAAAAAATCCAGATGAGCTAGGGGATTAAGCGTTAAGCGACCATCATATTTGGGGGTTCGATCACCTAAGAGAGTTGCTCCAAAGGCATGAGAAAACTCATGAATTGTTATGCCAAATATAATAGCCATAATCCAGGCTAGAAATATCGCGGGTTCCCTAAAAAGAAGGCTAAGAATCATTTTTTTCTTGATTTAGTAAAAAGAATATGTTAATCTTATATAGAACTTTTAAGAGTTTTCTTTTTTATCCTTAATTCTGTGAAAAAAACTATGGGCCGATTTTGTCAAATTTGTGGGAGAGGCGCACTCACCAGTGTCTCAAGAAGTCATTCTAACATCGCTACTAAAAGACGGCAATATTTGAATTTACAAAAAACCGTTTATCAAGGAAAAAGAGTAAAAGCTTGTGCTCGCTGTATTAAAAGCCAAACTAAAATAAAAAAATAATTTTTTGTGCTTTTGTCAAGAATAGGAACACCCCAATGCTAAGCATTAGGGCTTGTTTTATTATTTAAAATGTAGATAACAGCATGTCCTGCACGCCGTAGTCCCGTGGACGCGGGACGAAGGCATGTCAACCTGAACACTTGCTTCGAAAGTACAGAGGATTAAGGAAATCCTTTTCTTAAAAGGATTTTTGTTTTATTTTGCCTGTTTCGAAAAAGGAGATTCAATCCTTGCTTGATCAAACTCTTTTTTTATCCGTTTTCTTAATTCTCGGGTCAGATCCCATTGTCTAAGGGATTTTGTTTTTCCTAAAATCTTAAAAACAATTACTGACCCTTCAAATTTATCTAGGCCTAATACTGTCGGCGCTTCAAGAAAAAAATCTCTGTATTCAGGATCCTGATGTAATTCCTGACTAATCTTATTGAGCAGGCCGACTACTTGATCAGGATCAGCGCTAGAGGAAACGGGCACATCTAAATTTATGCGGGACCAGTCTTTAGTAAGATTAGAAGCTGTCTTTATCTCGCTATTGGGGATGTGATGTTGTATGCCATCAAGATCTCTTAAAACAGTTCTTCTTAAATTCAAACTTTCCACCACTCCTGATTTATCCCCTATTTTTACCACGTCGCCGATTCCATACTGATCTTCAATGATAATAAATAAACCGGACAAAAAATCACGCACTAGATTTTGAGAACCGAATCCTATGGCTAATCCGATAATCCCTGCTCCAGCCAGAAGAGGTGCTATTTCTATTCCTACCTCTGGCAGAATCATAAGCAAAACGATAACCGATAGCACTAAAGTGGACGTAGTATTAAAAACATTAGAAAGGGTTTTTGCTCTTTCCTTAATTTCTCTAGCATCACGATTTTTTTGCTTCCTGACTACAAATCTTCCGATCGCTTTATCAGCATAACGATCAATCAATCGATCCACTACAATTGCCAGCAGAATTATGATCACAATTTTTATTCCGTGATCTTTAAGCCAAGATATAATCGCTTCATTCATATAGATAAAATAACATATAAGCTTTAGGATTGAAAGAATAGATATCTTCTAAGCTTCTTATCTTTTATTCCTAAGAATAAAAATATGCTTGGTTAATTCAATTAGAACAATGATTATAACACAAGCGATGCCAATAATCACCCAATCTTCAAATCGGAGAGCAACTGTTCTAAAAACCTTTTGGAGAGGCGAAAAATAAACAGCCATTAACTGCATAATAAATCCGGTCAGCACAGCATAAATAAGATAACGATTTGAGGAAAACTTTTCGACAAAAACTGAATGACGAAGTGACCTTATGCTAAAAACATAAAACAAAGTACTAACCGCAAAAAAAGTAAAAATGATTGTTTGCACTCTAACCAACTCCCAACCATTTCGGATTAAAAATAAAAACAATAATAAACTCCCCAAACCTAGAACCACGCTGATTAATAACGTTAGTATCTTCATCTCTTTGGTAAAAAAGTTCTGATTATGACCTAGGGGTTTTTCGGTCATTATCTCTTTTTCTTCAGGATCAAACGTTAAAGCAATACTCGGAAAACTGTCATCAATTAAATTTATCCAGAGAATCTGAGAAGCAAGTAAGGGGAGGGGGAAATCTTTCACAAAAAAAGCATTAATTATAATTGCGCCCGTTATAAGTATCATCTCGGATAAACTATCGGATAAAAGATAAAGAATTACCTTCTTAATATTATTAAAAATAATTCTTCCTTCTCTCACTGCCGCAACGATAGTCCTGAAATTATCATCAAGAATTACCATATCAGAAGTCTCTTTGGCCACATCAGAACCGGAACCGAGGGCAATTCCTATATCTGCTGTCTTAAGGGCGGGAGCATCATTAACACCATCTCCGGTCATCGCTACCACCTCTCCTTTTTCTTGCCAAGCATCAACAATTTGCAGTTTATCTTTTGGAGTTACTCGAGCATAAACAGAAATATCTCTAATTCGTTTTACTAACTCTTTATGGGTAAGTTTTACTAAATCTTTTCCTTCTAAGATATTTTCGGCTTTGCTTTTTAGGCCTAATTCCTTAGCAATTGCCTGCGCCGTTAATTTATGATCACCCGTTATCATCACAATATTGATTCCGGCCTTCTTACATAACTCGATAGTTTCTTTTGTTTTCTTACGTAGAGGATCTTTTATGCCGACAAATCCTAAGAATATGAATTGATCTGATAATTCCTTTAACTGCTTTAGATTACCTAGATTTTCTGCCTTTGAATTAACTAATTGATAGCCAAAAGCTAAAGTTCTTAATCCCGTTCTGCTCATTTCTTCAAATTCATTTTGGAACTTCTTCTTTAAAGAAAGACTCATTGGCTTAATAGCTTTGCCATTTTGAATTCGCTTAGACATTTCGAGAACCTTTTCGGGTGCTCCTTTTAGATAAATAACTTTCTTATCTTTTTGTTGATGGAGAGTCAACATATATTTCTTATCAGAATCAAATGGAATTTCATCTAAACAAGGTTCTTCTTTTTCTAAATCTTCTCGATAAAAGCCTAATCTGGCTCCCACGGAAAGAAGAGACTTTTCAGTAGGATTACCGATCATTTTCCATTTTGAAAATTCATCCTGCGGATTCTGAATTACAGCGTCATTGCTAAGAACCCCGATTTTAAACAGCAGTACCAATTCCATGCTTTCTTTAATCTGCGGAGTGCTAGCATAATGCTGTGCCGGAGAAAGATCATGATTCAGGGTAACTAATTTTGATACCCGCATATCTCCTTCGGTTAAAGTACCTGTTTTATCAACACAGATCACGGTTGTAGAACCAAGGGTTTCCGCGGCAACCAATTTCTTAACTAAGGCTTTTTGCTTTAAAATCCTCTGCATCCCTACTGCTAGAATGGCAGTCACAGCAATCACTAACCCTTCCGGTATGGCAGAAATTGCTATAGCCACCGAGGTAATAAAGATCTGAGTAAAACCAATCCCTTCTATTACTCCAATGAGAAAAATCACGAATGACACTCCTATCGTGATATAACCTAATAAACGACTGAAATGATCTAACTTTTTCTGAAAGGGAGTTCTTTCTTCCGAAGTTTCTCTGATTAAAGTTGCTATTTTTCCCAGCTCAGTATTAACTCCTGTATCGGTAACCACGAATTCCCCTACTCCGGTAACTACTACCGTACCCATAAACACCATATTTTTTTGTTCTGCGATAACCAAATCATTTTTCAGTTGATCAGTTATTTTTTTAACTGGAATTGATTCGCCAGTCAGGCTTGCTTCATTTACTTCAAAATTTTTGCTGAAAATGAGACGTCCATCAGCAGGGACTTTATCGCCCGCTTTAAGCAACACTACATCTCCGGGCACCAATTCTTCTGCTTTAATTTCTTTTTCCCGACCATTTCTTATTACTCGGGCATAAAAAGTGATTACTTTTTTCAATGTTTCCATTGCCTTTACCGCTTTGTATTCCTGAATAAAACCAACCGCTACGTTTACCAAAACAGCGGCTAAAATGACATACATATCAATCAAATCCTCAAGAAAAAAGCTGATTAGGGCTGCCCCCAGTAAAATATAGACTAATGAATTTTTAAATTGATTGACCAATAAAAAAAACCACGGGATCATCTTTTCTTCCGGCAGTTTATTAAGACCGTGGTGTTTTAATCTTGATTTAGCCTCAATATCCGATAAACCCTCTTTTTTGGTTTTAAAAGCTTTTAGTACTTCTTCTATCGACTGACTAAAATACTTTTTCTTCGGCATGTTTTAAATTATAACATAAAAAGACCTAAAAACAAAAACACTTTTTCTAGTGTTTTTAGATTGAACTGTTATCTATTAAGCTTCGGTAATCCTCTCGCACTTCTTAGCCAAATCTTCCAGCCGCCACTCTGCTTTAATTAAATACTCTGCGCCTTGTGCTTCTGAAGCTCCGCTAAGAATATAGGAGTACTTGATAAAATTGTGTTGACAAAAATTATTTATTGACTTAGGATAGTTCTATTACTGTTCTTTTACTTGACCGTTCTTTGAATTATGGCGGAGGAAACGATGAGTAAAGTTAAAGAAATAAAATGGCCGCAAAAATTAATTCTATCTTGTGGCTGTTGTAACAGATCAACCCGCTGGCTTTCAGTGGATGGAAAATGTTTTGATTGCACCAAAGAGACGACAAAAGGAAAAAGAGTAATTATTGTCACGGCCATCGATAATTTCAAAGGTGCTAATGATTTGAGTGACGAGGAAGATTAACTTTCTTTTTGGTTCAAAAAACCACTCCTTGGGGTGGTTTATTTTTTTATCAATAGGTTGCCTTAAAATTACTCTCCAAAACTAGTGGCTTAGGACTTTATAACCATTTATTTTATAGTCTTGGGTCGGGGTTGGTCGGGGATACTGGACCCCGTACCACTTTCACTTCGTTCAAGTGTACGGGGCAGGCTTGTCCCACTTTAGCGGGATGCCGCCTTCTTTGTATTTTCTCATTAAGGTGGCGGCAAACCGGCGGCCTTCCCGCTTCGCGGGACAGGCACGCACCCTTCTCACATCTGGTCGGGGATGCCGGACTTGAACCGGCGGCCTCATGCACCCCATGCATGCGCGCTAGCCAACTGCGCCAATCCCCGGACCAGATGTGAGAATGTACTAAAGGCATCTTACAGTAGCGCCTTTACCCGCCGAATCCGCTAAACGGCGGAGTAGGCGGGCCATGCATGCGCGCTAGCCCCGCCTGCAATGCCTGGCACTGGCGGGCAGGCAACTGCGCCAATCCCCGACGTTCATAATATATAGTAAAACCGGGATCTAGACAAATGAAAAAGTTTATAACAAGATCAATTTCTTTTCAGAAGTATCCGAGTGTTTCAAAACTCGCATAATAAATGCCGGCAAAACTTGCCGGCTGATTTTTTAACTCTTATTCCCGTCTCAACCAACTGATTGCTTCTTTCTGATTGATAAAATCATTTACTTTTTTCTTTCCGGCTAAAGTAAATAAACTCTTTGCTATCGATACATGAAAGTGACTGGTACCAGCGATAGCGATTTTATTAATTCTATTATGATGCAATAAATTCACGTAGATCCCTCTTGCTTTTGAAGAAGGGGGAACTTTGAGTGTTTTTAAGGACGTTAGGTCAAGTAAAACATTTACAGTTTTAGAAGGGTTCTGATTAAAAATATTTTCCACGGCGCTCGTGATCAGCTTAGCCACAAGGACACTTTCTTCTTTATCGGAAGATTCATTAAATATAGTTAAATTAAGTATTCCGTTTTCATCCCAAAACAGTTTAAAGGTTTTCCGGATCTCTTCTTCAGATTTCATAAAGAAGAATAAAGAGTGTGAGGTTCTACCCTTCAGAATCAGCTAATCGCACTGGGTGGGTGCCTACCACTTTATCCCACGGAACGAAACAATATTAAGCTCCTAATGTGATAATCCTGCGAACCGGATTAAATTGATTTTTAAAGAGTAGGGCACATCTAGTATATGCCAATATTTTTTTTCTGGCAATTGAAAAATAGAAAAAGCCCACTAAACATAACAGTTCAGTAGGTCTATTCTTAAGTTTGATTATTTGGTTGCTAAAAAGTAAAACTCAGAAAGCTGATTAAGAAGCTCCGTCCATTTCTTGCCGTTCACTTTCATCGTATACTGCTGGAAAATCAAGTTTTTGGTAGTTGAAAATCTCGTCTTCGTTGAAAAAACGGTAAATCTCTTTTTCGGCGGTTTCTTTGGAATCAGAGGCGTGCACAATATTATGGCCCTTACTCATTGAAAAATCTCCTCTAATGCTTCCGGCATCCGCTTCTCGGCCAGTGGTAGGCCCGACAATCAGCCGGACAGCATTGATTGCACTATGTCCTTCTAGTACCATTACCGCTACGGGCGAGGATTGCATAAATTTTTTTAAATCTTCAAAAAACGGCTTGTCTTTATGATGATCGTAATGTTCAGCAATTAATGTATCATCAATGGAAAACATTTTTAACCCGATGATTTTCAACCCTTTTCTTTCAAAACGGGTAATTACCTCGCCTAATAAATTTCTTTGTAGGGCATCAGGTTTGATAATAATTAGAGTTCTTTCTTTCATTTATTTTCCTTTGTTCTTTAATAATTCCCTTACTTTTTCCACTACTTCGCTGGGAGTATGGTTGGCCTTAACAAAATAATCATCAGCCCCCAGCGCTTTACCCTTTTGAATGTCCTGGTCTTGCCCCAAGTTAGTTAACAGAATAACGGGCGTATCTTTAATACTGGCATCGCTTCGGATCTCTTTTAAGGTGGCAAAACCGTCCAGTTTGGGAAGAATGATATCCAGTAGAATCAAATCGGGTTTGTTTTCTTTGGCCATCTTCAGGCCGTCCGATCCGTTTTCCGCGGTGATGATATCGTATCCTTCCCGGTTGAATTTCGAGGAATACATCTCTAACAGCATTTTATCATCTTCAATTAGAAGAATTTTTTGTTTGCTGTTCATAAATAATATTTGATTTTACTAAATTATTAATTATCCTCCCTATCCTTACCTATAACACAATCCGCTAAAATTGGCAAAAAAACCCCTTTTCATTTCCCCCTTATAAAGGGGGAGAAAGAGAGGGGGTGAAATGCCAATCTGTCGCCTGTTCATATTGATAAGCCACGTTTAGAATCTGACTTTCCGCAAATGGTTTTCCGATTAGCTGAATCCCTACTGGCAACTGGTTGGCCATCCCGCAAGGAATGGAAATAGCAGGGATACCTCCCATATTGGCGGAAACGGTATAAATATCGGAAAGATACATTGTTAAAGGATTATCCAGTTTTTCCCCCAAGCGAAAAGCAACCGTAGGGGTAGTAGGAGTAGCTAAAAGATCTACTTTTTGGAAAACTTCTTTAAAATCTTTTGCTACCAGCGTTTTTACTTTTTGGGCCCTAAGATAATAGGCATCATAGTAGCCGCTGGAAAGACTGTAGGTTCCAATCATTATCCTTCTTTTCACTTCGTCGCCGAACCCATTAGCCCGCGACCGGCTATAGACTGAAAATAGATTTTTTACTGCTTCTTCTTTGCCTAAAGCGGAATATCCGTAGCGAATGCCATCATAACGAGCTAAATTAGCGCTGGCTTCAGCCGGCAGAATAATGTAATACGCTGCTAAGGCATAATTAGTATAAGGAAGGCTTACTTCTTGTATCTGGGCACCTAATTCTTTCAGCTTATCAATCGCTGCCCTCACTAATTTTTCTACTTCTTTATCTATTCCTTTAATGAAATATTCTTTCGGTATCCCGATCTTAATTCCTTTAATTTCTTTTGCTAATTCCTTCGTGTAATCAGGAACGACTTCAGAAGCAGAAGTGGAATCAAAAGCATCTTTACCCGCAATCTGGTTTAGTACTAAAGCCGCATCTTCCACGGTTTTGGTAATAGGACCAATTTGATCAAAAGAAGAAGCAAGGGCAATCAAACCGTAGCGAGAAACCCTTCCGTAAGTGGGCTTTAATCCTACTACTCCACAAAAGGCCGCGGGCTGACGAACTGAACCGCCAGTATCAGAACCTAGGGCAAAAATGCATTCGTCCGCTGCTACTGCCGCGGCCGAACCACCGGAAGAGCCGCCGGGCACTCGGGAAAGATCCCAAGGATTATTTGTTTTCTGAAACGCGGAATTTTCAGTGGAAGCGCCCATGGCAAATTCATCTAAATTGGTCTTGCCCAGCAATACCATGCCTGCTTTTTTGAGCTTTTTGGTCACAGTGGCATCATAGCTGGCCTGATAATCTTTTAAAATCTTAGAACCAGCCGTTGTTTTTATTCCCTTGGTTAAAATATTATCCTTCACCGCTACAGGAATACCCATTAAAGGAGAATAATATTCTCCTTTTTGGATCTTATGATCAATTTCTTTAGCCGTTTTTAAAGCGGTTTCTTTTTCCACGTCCAAAAAAGCTGATATTTTTTCATCAATTTGATCAATTCTTTTTAAAAAAGCTTTAGTTAATTCTAACGAAGAAAATTCCCTATCTTTTATTTTTTGGGCCGCTTCTTTTAAGGTTAGCTCAAATAGTTCCATGATTTATTTCAAAACCGCTTTAACTTTAAAATGTCCGTTTTTTTGTTTGGGCGCCTGATTCAGAAGTTCCTGATACTTGGCATACTGTTCAACTTTATCTTCCCGAAATACATTTAATTCTAGAACGGTCGACCACGGCAAGATTTGTTTCACGTCCACTTCTTTTAATTTATTGACGTAATCGATAATTAAAGACAACTGGTGCTGAAATTTTTTGATTTCTGCTAAAGACAGCTCTATTCGAGCAAGCTGGGCAATGTGGACTACTTCTTCTTTGCTTATTGACATAACTATTAGTTATTATAAACCTTGCTATTTTTTTAGCCAAATTTGCCCGGCAGATTATTTTAAAAGGTTAAGAAGCTCTTTTTCTGAAATTATTTTTACTCCCAGTTTTTTGGCTTTTTCGTACTTGGATCCGGGATTATCGCCCGCGATCACAAAATCTGTGCTTGGGCTAACAGAACTGGCTGCTTTTCCGCCTGCTTCCCGAATTTTTGTTTTAGCCTCTTCTCGAGAAAGAGAAGGCAGGGTCCCGGTAACCACAAAAGCTTTACCTGAAGCAGCTGTTTTTTTCCGCACCTCCGGTTCTTTGATTTTTATACCTTGGTTTAATAGCCGGGCAATCAGCTGAAGATTGCGGTTGTCCCTGAAAAAATCGCTGATCGATCGGGCCACCACTTCTCCGATTTCATATATTTTGTTTAGATCATCAAAACTGGCTTTTTGCAGCCGGCTGATTGTTCTGAAATGGTTAGCCAGATCAATGGCCGTTTCTTCCCCCACATGACGGATACCTAAAGCATAAATGAAACGGGCTAAGGTGATTTTCTTTGCTTTTTCTACCGCCTCAATGATATTGGCCGCGGATTTCTCCGCAAACCGCTCTAGGGGTTCCAGATCAGAAGCGGTAAAGCTAAAAATATCCGAAACATCCTTGATTAAATTATTTTCCAGCAGCTGATCAATAATCTTGGGCCCCAGTCCTTCAATGTCGAATGCTTTTTTAGAAACAAAGTGATATATTTTTTCTTTTTGGATGGCAAAACAGTTCTTATTGCTGCAATAATAGGCCACCTCTCCTGTTCTTCTAATTACCTTTGACCCGCAGATTGGGCAAGTAACCGGCATTTTAAACTTTTTTTCTTTGCCGGTTCTTAGTTTAGAAAGTACTTTAACCACGTCGGGAATGATGTCTCCTGCTTTTTGAATGATTACGGTATCGCCAATCCGAACATCCAGTCTTTTTATCTCATCTTCATTGTGAAGGGTGGCCCGCGCCACAGTAGAGCCGGCGACCCGTACCGGTTTTAAATGGGCCACGGGGGTCAGGGCGCCCGTGCGGCCCACCTGTACTTGGATATCTTCCACTACGGTGGTGGCTTGTTCTGCCGGATATTTATAGGCAATAGCTCCGCGCGGCGCTTTCCCCACCACTCCCAATCTTCCAAAGGTTTGTTGGTCATTTATATTAATCACAATGCCATCAATCCAAAACGGCAAACTGTTTCTTTTTTTATTCACTTCGCTGTGATACTTCTCGACCGCTTGGAGATCAGGACAATACTGATTTAAATTAGTTCCGGCTCGAAATCCTAGAGCTTCCAGAAGTTCGTGTGACTCTTGATGGGTTTTTTGACCTAAGTCAGTAACTAAACTATAAGCCATAAAACTTAATTTGCGGGAAGCAGTTATTTTAGGATCCAGCTGTCGTATTGATCCGGCCGCAGCATTGCGGGGATTAGCAAATTTGGGCTGCTTGTTTTTTTCCTGAATTTCATTTAGCTGGTCAAAGTCGGCCTTTTTCATAAAAATTTCGCCTCTCACTTCCAGTTCCTCCGCGACTTTTTTCTGGATGCTTTGGGAAAAATTTTCTAAATTGACTCTTAAGGGAATTGCCTCGATGGTCTTTAAATTTTCGGTGACATCCTCGCCTATTTTGCCGTCTCCTCTGGTTGCTCCTTTCCAAAGTATTCCCTTTTTATAAATCAAAGCAACGGCCAGCCCGTCTATTTTCAATTCGGCGTAATAATCAAGCTTAGTTTCTAGAGGCAAAAGTTTTTTATTTCTGGTTTCCCACTCCTGTATTTCTTTAAATAAAAAAGCATCGGTCAGTGACAGCATGGGCAATTTATGCTGGACTTTTTTGAACTCATCAAGCGGTTTTCCGCCAACCCGTTGAGTGGGAGAATCAGGAGTAATTAGTTCCGGAAATTTTCTTTCCAGCTCATCCAGCTCGTGCTTTAAGGAATCCAGGGCCGCATCGGATATTTCTTGCTTATCTAATACGTGGTAGAGATAACGGTGGTGGTTAATTTCTTGACGTAATTTTTCAATTCTCTCTTTGACTTGTTGTTTGTTCATAATTTAGCTTTTTAGGAAAATAGCTTCTTAGCTTCTTAAGAGAGAGTTTAAAAAAACGTCTAAAAAGCTACTAGCCTAAGAAGCTACAATCTAATATCACGGACTCCCCGGTATCTTCTTCAATTCCTTTTCGGTAAAAATAACGTAGTCAAAAAGACCGGAAGTGGGAATATGCCAAGGCATAGAAGCGTCTAAAGCCTGCTGACTGCGGCCAAACTTGCCAACTGTTTTTAGACTTAATCGGCTAGGAAGAGGAGAAAGGACGTGACCATCATCTGCCACTCTTACCTCTAAATCATCTATTTTATCATACAGGGCTTTTACCCGCACCTGATAATAAAAATATGTCGAGCCGGGGGGCAAAGGAAAAACATTTAGAGGAATAAAGGCACATTGCTTAACTCCGTCACTACTTGGACAAGTAGCAGAACCACCAGGATAGGGTTCGTCATAATAAAGATCATGACTACTTAGTAGAACTTTCTCCACATTTTCGTAAGAATTAAGTCGGTTATCCCAACCAGTCCAGCTGATTTCCACCCATTCGCTCCCGCTTCCGATACAGCAAGGTTCAATACCTCCACTACAAGGAACAGGATAATTTGGATCGTCCGATTCACAAGGATTATTATCCCAAGAAATCCATAAATAAAAAGGGTCGAAATACCAATCACTATAAAGATCAATCTGTTCTGACTCATTTTTGGCCAGAAAAAAGGTATGATTTTCTTCTGTCCACCCTACTTTACTAGTTACTACTTCTAAGCCTGGGATGGAAAAATTTGTTTTAGTAAGAACTCGTAAAGCTCCGGCTGTCTCACCAAGAGTTCTTCCATCACGACGGTAGGATTTTACTAAATAAAGGCCTTGTTCCATACCGCTTTCCGCGCCATAAAAAGCGCTGATGGAATTGTCTATGTTTTCCGCTCCTTGAATTAAATTAATAATCAAGGTGGCAAAACCAATCCCGGCCGCAGAAACACTGGCTAAAATCAAGAGTGACAAGAGCAGCGTTTGACCTTTTCGTTCTAATCTTATTTTTTTGAAATCATTTCTAATCATTTTTACCGACGATAAATCATTGAAGTAGAAGAAGTCTGCAGATTAACTTTTTCCTGTTCCGCGCCGCTGCCGGATTCAGTTTCTAATATTATTGTAACCATTGGCTGACTATCAGGGATGATGCAAAGATGATTAACACAATCTCTTGAATCGCAGTCATCATCTTGAGTTTCTAGCGTACAACTATTTCTTACTGAAAAAGGGTTAGAGGCGGGAAAAATATAAAAGCGCAAGTCAGTTACTTTGACTTGGGTTGGAGTCACCATCTGCCAGTTGTTTTGAGGAGGATCAGAAGCTAAATCACAGCGGGTTAAATTCTCATGAGTATTGGAACATACTTCAATCTGCTCTTCGTTATTCAGCCGGTAAAAAATTTGATTATTTTCTTGATCTCTTGTTGCTAGAATGTAAGTTGGGTTAGTTAAATCAATTGAAAGACAGGAACCATCTAAACAATCAATATCTTCAGTGCAAGGGTCTCCAGGGTTTTGAACCTCCGGACCCTGACAAACACCCTGGTAATATTCATAATCAATGGTGCCGTTCCTTATTTCCTTCACCATCGCCTCTAAAACAAAGCGGGCATCGCTTTGAGCCACCTGCGTATTGCGAGTTTGGCGCTGTATCTTGGTTACGGTTAAAAATAAATCAACGGCCATGACCGCGGTAGTAGAAAAAACAGCCAAGACTACTACCATTTCCATTAAAGTGAAGCCCGTTAGAAAATTCGGATGGTTGGGTCTAATCTGTTCAGAGATAAGTTTTTGATAGGGTTTAAAACTGCGCTTAAACTTAAATAAAAAATTTCCTAACCCTTTTAGAAGAGCAGAGCTTTCTAACGGGGTGAAGCCCGCTGATTTTTGTTTTAACACACTTTTCAGAAATTTTATCATGTTAATTATTATGGTTATATTGTTTATTGTTATATTGTTATTTTTTAACTTCTGTACCTACAACCGTTCAACAATAAAACAATATAACAATCAACAACGGTTACTTCCAATTATATAAATGTTCCTCAAACACCAGTGATTGCAAATTATCTTTTTCATACCATTTGACTTGAGAAAGAACCTGAATTCCGATTTTTTCATCTCCGGCATCACAAGTATGATCATCAGGATCAATATACTCATTACCGTCTTTATCCTGACAAATTTCATAAGTGGCAATAAGCCGGTAATAAGGCGTTGCTTCCCAATTGCCGGCCGGTGGAGAAGGATACTGGGCAAAGATACCATCACTGAAATAAATCCGGCAACTTTCATTATCCACACATTCCTCGATTGATGAACCACCATTAGGATAATCCAAAGTCCAACTAGAGGTACTAGCGTCAAAGCGCGCTATCGCGGTATAATCATTACCATTTTTCAAACCCTGGTCCCACTGCGAGGAGGGAAGAGAACTAGATTCAATTTCTAACCAATTACTATCCCTTTTCTGCCGTACCACTTCTATTCCTTCCCGAGCCAAATTAGTCGCTACAACCTGCATTTCACTAGCTTTACCTCCTCGGATAGTGGTTAAACTCAAAACCAGCGTACTGACCACTCCAATTAGAATAACGCTAATCGCTACCACTAATTCGATCAGACTTTGACCAGACGATAAAGAAAAAAATATTTTCTTTAGTTTGTTGATCTTAACCACAATATGACAAAATTACTAGAGTTTATTATGTTAAGGGATAGGATATATATAAGAACCATAAGGATTACAGTCAGTAATAGAGTTATCACTGACTTGGCCAGAAAATCCGTTAATGACAATTTCTCGGCATTTGTTTATCTCAATATGCTCTAATTTAATTTTTACCGTCTGATCAGAACGGGCAACGTCTTCCAATCCCGTATCATGAAGATAAAAATAAGGAATGGGTTTAGGAGGACGGAAAGTTATATCCATTTTATAATTTTGAGGTTGGTGGACAAAAGAATAACCACCCACGGAAGACTGAATGTCAAATGATTTAATTACCACTTTCTCGGGTAAAGCATAGTTTTCGCCACCGGGCAGTCCAAAATCATAACAAGGTTCTACATAACATGGAAATCCTGGTTCAAATGCTCCTGCTAGGCCAGAAGAATCAACGAACAAGGTGTAAGAGGTTGGACATTCAGAACCCTCGCAAGAGGGGCTATCTCCTTCTTGAGTCGGTTCAATCGATATCCCATAACCTCCTTTGGGCACAGAATTCTCACAACTTTCTCCTTCTCCTTCACAATCTTCTTCGCTTTGACAAGGCTTACCCTTAGAAAAACCTGTACAAAGTTTAACTACTTGTCCCGACATTCCCAAGATTTGCACTTTTCTAAAATTGCTTGCTAACTCTAATGTTCCTCTCTTAAGTTCATCCATTTTTTGTCCCTGCCGGAAGTTAGCTAATATAAGGGTGGCGATTAAAGCAAAAATAGCCAGGGTAACTAACATTTCTACCAGAGTGAATCCGTTCAACAAACCCTTGGTTTTTAATTTAATAATTTTAGCCGATTTAATCATCATTCTTAGTTAATTATTAGTAATTCTTTATTCGCCTCCTAATTCAGTCTTCCTTCTCTCTTTCAGGTTAAAAAATCGAGATACCAATGAATAATTCCATCGCCAAAAAGAAGAACAACCATTGTGGCAAAAGAAATAAATATCCCCAAGGGAAGGACATCTCCCCATTTTTTTCTTTTTAAACTAAGAAGGGCAATCGCTACCATGGCGCCGATTAAATAAGTAAGAAATAAAAGAAGCGAGATATTCGGCCAGCCGACCATAAAACCGCACATCAAACCTAGCCGCAAGTCTCCTCCGCCAATCCATTTTCCCTTGGATACTACAAATTGAATTAAAAAGAAACCTAACCCTATTATACCACCAATCAACAGTTTAGTCAGTGACATTCCGATAATTAAGGAACCTAAAAAACCCAGTAAAATTGCCGGAATCGCTACCCCATCCAATACCAAATAGTACTTTAAATCATAGACAAAAATCACTATCAGAAAAAATGAATAAAGGGAATAAATAAAAAATTTTAAGGATAATCCAAAATTAAGATAAAGGGCGATAAATACAAGGGCAGTTGCTAATTCTACCAAAGGATACTGCCAAGATATTTTTTTTTGACAATAGCGGCATTTACCTTTTTGAATTAAAAAACTTACTACTGGAATAAGGTCGCGAACGGATAATTGGTGTCTGCACTTAGGACAATAAGAGCGTCCTTCTAGAAAACTTCGTTTTTGGTGTAGACGAAAAATAACAGAATTTAGGAAACTGCCGATAATCAGACCGAAAAGAAAAATTATTATTGTATTCACCGTCATTATATTTTGAATTCACTTAGATAATTAGCTCGATGAACAACAAAACCCCGATAAGAAAAACTCTGAATCTTAGGATCATATGATAACGCCTTTAAAAGCTCCTCTTTTGATCTCTCAAGGTATCCGTGATCCAGCCAAAAGTGAGCAAGACGATAATGATAAGAACCCACAAAATCTTGAGTAAAAGGATCTGATGATAAATGATTTTGATTAACAATATTTCTTAAATAATACATATTTATAGTGGGGGGCTCCTTCTTCCAGGTTTCCCAGTCAGAAAAATATTCAAAAGTACTTCCGTTGGAACGGGAAAAAAGATTGGAATCAGTCACTTGATCTACAGAAAAAGTAGTGAATATCGGCTGAGAATATTTTTCTTTGACTTGTTTTAAAAGATCATATAGAACGCTTTCTGATTCAGCATCAGATGTTGTTCTGCTTATTTTACGAGAAGTACCATAAATCGGCGACAAGGTAATAAATAAAACGTCGGGTCTTCTATTTTCTACTATCTTCAGATAAGCTAAGGAAAATTGAATGTTGTCTGAATTAAATCCACTCTCATAAACTACCAGAACGGCATTGGGTGGCAAACTATCTAGGAGATTGGAGGATAAATCATACACTAAATAATCTCTGCTTCTGTCATTATTGTTAAAATTAACGATCATAAAAAATAAAGGAAGAAAAACAATAATTAAAACGGCAATGGTGACCAAAATAAATTTTCTGAACTGTGATTTTTTTGACAGGTGGGTAATTTTTCTCCATAAGAATTCTAAACCACTGGCAATAAATAAAGAAAAAATTAGAAAGCAAGGAATATAAAGTACTCTTAAAATATAAACAGAGGTAGCGGCCCAATCTATTTTTCTTAAAAACACAACGCCTAAACAGTTTATAGCAAAACCAATGGCCAGAAGAATAAAGATTTTTTTTTCCTTAAAATACAAACTAAACAAACCAAGTAGTCCTATGACAACCAAAAAGCTAAATTGTTGAACTAATTGAACTAAGAAATTGCCCAAAAAAAGAATTTTTCCGCCATTGGTCAAAGAAGCGATAATACCTTCGCCGTATTGTGCCCGCGTAACATGACTAATAAAGTTTGTAAAACTCTCCGGATTGCCCCAGTCAATCGGCGGGTTGGCCGCGGAGCGGATAGGTAAATAAAGATAGACGGAAAGCCCGATTATAAAGAGCAGAAACAGCATGATTATCGTTTTGTATCTTTTCCAAAATCCCTTTTCTGAAATCAAAATAAAAGCTATAAGCGCTGGTGCCAGCAACAGCATCTCCTGATGGTTGGTTAAACTTAGTCCGAATAAAAAAGAAAAAAAATAAAGGTAAATGACATTTTTTGTCTTAGACCAACGGATAATTAAGTAAAAGATTAAGACTAAAAAAAAGGAGTTCAAGGTATAAACTTCGCTGATTACACTTTGTGACCAAAAAACACCCGTGAAAGCAAAAACTAAAGCAGAGATAAAAGCAATAAATTTATTTTTTACCAGCTGCAAAAGCAGAATGAATAAAAACGTTACTGTTGCCGAAGCAAAAAAAGCGGACATAAAATTAATCCGCCAGGCAATATTAGAAATTGGAATAAAGGTAAAAACCTTTCCTAATATATCCCACAGTGGGTATCCAGGTGGATGCGGAATACCCACGGTATAGGCCGCTGCAACTAGTTCTCCACTATCCTCCGTGCCGACGGTTGGTGCCAGGGTAATAAGATAAATCGTCAAGGTAATCAAGAAAAGGAGCGCGGCTAAAAACCACCTTTTCTGAAAAGTAGGAAAATTGTTTTTTGCCTTATCCTTAAACGACATTACTTTTATTCTTTTACAACCTCTACTTTAATATTGTTTTGTTTATTACCATTAAGATTTCTTTTCTTGACACAAAACAAAGACGTCAAACCTCTCATCATCAAGCGGAGGGTCATGGCGATAATTTTTATATCTTTCCAAATAGAATACTTCTCTACGTAATATTCATCCAGCTTCAGCATTTCAGAAAAAGAATGATTGCTTTGACTAACTTGCCACAGTCCAGTGATTCCCGGCTTTACTGATTTCCTGATTTGCCATTCGTGGTACAAATTTGGATTTTGCTTCAATTTATCTAAATCAACGTCCTCTACCGGCAGTGGCCTGGGTCCAATTAAGCTCATTTCGCCCTTTAGCACATTTATTATCTGAGGAAGCTCATCAAGACCGGTACTTCTAAGTTTTCTACCAAAAGATGTCTCTCTAGGATCAAGACCCATTTTAAAAAGAAAACCGTTCGCCTCGTTTTTAGATTCAAGTTCTTTTCTTTTCTCTGAAGCATCATTGTGCATTGTTCTGAATTTATACATGGTAAATATTCTGTTGTTTTTACCCAGTCTTCTTTGCATGAAGAGCGCGGGGCCTTTTGAATCCATCTTAATTAGAATCCCAACGACAATACTAAAAAGCACCGCCGGTACCAAAAGCAGTAAAGCGATGATTAAATCAATTAACCTTTTGATGATAAATTGGATGGAGAGCATGAATTTTCGTGACTGCGCTGTATCTAGAGTCTAATATTTGATATAATGATACCATAATTTTGCTTAAAAGTAAACCCAAGAAAATAAAAAAATGTTTTCTATCTGGAGAAAGTATCCACCGTCTAATAAAATTCTTAAAAACACCCTTTCCCTTGGAACTGGTCAGGTTTTAACCAAACTAGTTTCTTTAGTTTCTATTCCAATCATTGCTCGAATGCTAGGATTAGAAAAATTTGGTGAATATACTTTGATTTTCAGTTTTGTTGTTCTATTCGGCGGTCTCTCGGACTGGGGAATTCATAAATTGACTATTCGGGAAGTAGCAAAAGACGAAAAATCTACAAATATTTATTTCACTAATACTCTGTTTTTAAGAATAATCCTTGCCGTTTTCTTTTATTTATTAATGATCGGTGTGGCAATCCTTCTGAATTACTCTCATATAATTACCAATCTAATTATAATTTTGGGGCCATTGATATTAGCAAACTCTATTGTCAATACGTTTGTGTCTCTGTTGAATGCTCAAGAAAGGATGGATATTTCAGCTATTTTGTTATTTATTCAGTCGTTAATTACTCCAGTCACTGTTATACCACTTTTGTATTTTGGTTTCAATTTGAAGACTATTTTTATTATCTTAGTAACGGCTAATATTACTTTAGCTATTCTCATTGGATTACTCTTAATGAAAAGATTTTTTTCTTTTCAGTTAGATTCTGTTAATAGAGAAACATGGAAAAAAATATTTATCCATTCCTGGCCATACGCTTTAATGGCAATTGTTTGGATGATTTATATTAGCAACGGTTCCATCATTCTTTCCAAAATTACTGATTTAAGTCAGGTAGGATTATTCAACACTAGTTTAAAACTAATTCTGGCTCTGTTTTTTATTCCCGGAAGCTTAATGATGGCTTTTTTTCCAATGATGTCTCGTCAAATAACTGATCAAGTCAAACACAACATTAAACAAAGCTGCGAGAAATCTATCAAAATTCTTCTCTGGATTGTTTTACCGCTTGCGTTGTTAATTTTTCTATTTTCTAATTTCTTTATTCAAACACTATATGGTTCTGAATTTATTGAATCTGCAAAGGTACTAAAAATACTGTCAATTAGTCTTGTTCTGTTTTTTATCAATTCGCCTTTAGGATATACTATTTTGAGTTCAACTAAAGTCAAAAACTATGTTATTTTTGATGTTCTAATGGTTACCGCTAATGTTTTTTTGGCTGTGATATTATCAATCAAATATGGTTTCATTGGTCCAGCACTGGCGATCCTTTGTACAGAAGCACTAACCTTGGTAATTCGGCTTTTATTTTTGAAAAATTATCTTTTAATAAAATTGAGTTTTAGAAATATTGTTTTAAGGAATAAACCCAATGATTATGTCAGAGAATAATAAAGTGTCCGTGATTGTACCCGTATACAATGAAGAAAAGTATCTTGACGAATGCTTAAAAACACTATTAAATCAATCGTATAAAAACATAGAAATAATAGTAATTGATGACGGTTCTATCGATCAATCAAAGCATATTGCAAAAAAATATTCGGTAAAATATATACATCAAGAACATCAAGGGGCTGCAGAGGCAAAGAATCTGGGAGCTCAACATGCCACTGGTGATATCTTATTATTTGCAGATAGTGATTTTTATTATGATAAAGAATATGTTAGTGATTTGGTAATACCTCTCCTTAAAAGAACTGCAAAAGGAACATATTCAAAAGAAATTTACATAGCAAATCCTAAAAATATTTGGTCTAAATGCTACAGTATAAATGCTAATTTAACTAGCGAAAGGATGGTTTCAGCTGACTATCCAAATAAATCTACAGGTTATCGAACAATCTTCAAAGATGATTTTATAAAGGTAGGAGGGTTTGATGATATTGGATATGGAGAAGATATGGTTTTTTATGAAAAGTTGGGAACCATGGCGCAAGCTGTTACCGGAGCAAGGGCCTATCATTATAATTCTGATTCTTTTATGGAAACTTTTAAAACTGCAAAATGGGTAGGTAAAGGAAACCGTTATAATATTTTTTTGACTATTCTAAGGTTAATAAAATACTCTCTGTTTTTTTCTTTACTAATTGGTATTTATAAGTCCGCTGCAAATAAAAAACCCTTCTTTTTAATCTACAAAATTATATGGGATTTTGGAGTTTTTTTAGGAATTATAATTAACCTATTTACAAAGAAGCATGCAAAATAAGCACTTGGAAAACATATTATGTTATCTCTGTGGTTCTAATTCATACCAAGAATTGCTAATAAAAAATAATTACCATATAGTAAAATGCAACCGATGCGGTTTAGTATTTGTTAATCCCCAACCAACTTCAGAGCTTACAGATAAAATTTATAATGAAAACTATTTTGCAGGCGGTAATCAATTCGGTTATCAGGGAATTAATTACTTAAGTAAAGAAAATGAAAAATGGTTTAAATTTGTTCCTACAAAAGCACTTAATAAAATTGAAAAAATAGTTTCTCAAAAAGGTAGATTACTCGACATAGGATGTGCTGTGGGTTACGCCCTAGAAGTAGCGCGAGACAAGGGATGGGAAATATATGGCGTTGAAATCTCTCGATATGCCTCAAAAATAGCTGAAAAAAAACTAGGAATTACAATTGTCCCAAAATTAGAAGAAACTATTTTTCCTTCTAGATACTTTGATGTTATTACTACATTCGAAATCTTAGAACATATTCATAATCCTGATCAATTTATTGCTACTATTAGCAAATTATTAAATAAGGATGGAATATTATGTATCTCTACGCCAAATTTAGATCATGCAAATACGCTGAAAAATTTTAAAGACTGGCCTTATCTGACTCCTCCTGAACATTTATTTTACTTTAACAAAGAAACCATCTCAAAATTACTAAACAAGTATGGCTTTACTGTAGAAATGATTTTTTTTGGTCCTATTAACCCCCTTGCCCGA
This sequence comes from Candidatus Kerfeldbacteria bacterium CG08_land_8_20_14_0_20_40_16, assembly GCA_002774635.1. Lineage (GTDB taxonomy): Bacteria > Patescibacteriota > Patescibacteriia > UM-FILTER-42-10 > UM-FILTER-42-10 > UM-FILTER-42-10. The sequence goes on from PEXU01000049.1 coordinate 53,662, forward strand.
GGAGGAAAAAACATAAAGAGAATACAAAAATTTTATCATAAAATTAGGCCTTTAATTCATCCTATTAAAAAATTAATATATGATATCCCTATGGCCTGGTATGGTGAAAAAACCGGCCTAGGAGAAGATATGATTATAATTGCTAAAAAAAAATAATATGAGAATAGCAATTGACTCACTTTTTCTGTATTCCAGTCCCAATACAGGTATAAGTGTTTACACTAATGAACTAATAAAGCAGTTTTCTAGTTTAGAAAATATGGAAGTAATTGTTTTTTATGCCGGAAATAATAAACAAGAGATTCAGATGATTAAAGAACGGCTTAATGGTGTAAAATATCAGCTAAGACAGGTGAATCTGCACGGTAGAATAGTTCGGGGACTATGGAGTATAATCGACTATCCAAACATCAGCAAATATCTTAAAGACGTTGATATCTACCATTCTCCGTTCTTCATTTTGCCTGGATTATCTAAATTACAAAAAACGGTTATTACCATCCACGATGTTTTCCCTTTCCAATATCCTCACTTCTTTCCATTTTTTACAAGGATAGCGCATATCCAAAGGCTAAAAAAAATTAAAGGCAAGATTTGTAAAAATAATAATATTCATATTATTGTTAATTCCAACAGTACTCAGAAAGATGTAATTAAATTACTAGAAATTCCTCTAGAAAGAATTACTAAAATCTATCTAGGAATATCAGAAGTCTTTACTGGATACACAAAATCTGAACAGGATATTAAGATTCTAGAAAGACACGGTATTTGTAAACCATATATTCTTTCTGTAGGATCTTTGAATCCCAGGAAAAATATAAAGCGCTTAATAGATGCCTTTGAAATGAATAAAAACGCTGGAAATTTCCCCCATAAACTAGTGCTTGTTGGCACAGCCGGCTGGCTAAACCAAGAACTGCTTTCTAGAATAAAAAAGAATCAGGATATAATACCTGTCGGTGCTGTTCCCGAAAAAGATTTGCCTATAATTTATGGAAATTCGAACCTATTTGTTTTCCCCTCCCTTTATGAGGGCTTTGGCCTCCCTATTATTGAAGCAATGTCATGCAGAGTTCCTGTTATAACAAGCAATGTTTCCAGTATGCCTGAAATAGCTGATAGCAGTGCTTATTTAATAAACCCATATGATTATAAGGATATTGCTAAAAGTATTAAAGAAGTATTAAAAAACCATAATCTTAGAAAAGAATTAATTAAAAAAGGTATGGAAAGAAGCTTGAAGTTTTCTTGGAATAAAATGGCCCAACAGACATTATCGGTCTATAACAAACTTATTGAATCATGAATATTCTTCTTCAAAGCAGAGTTGATTTATTAGAAAAACCAGGCGGCGATACTACGCAAATTTTGAAAACCGCAGAGTATTTAAAAAAGCTTGGGATAAGTGTAGATATTTCTACTAAACTGGAAGAAGACCTTCAAAATTACGATTTGGTACATTTATTCAATATTACCCGGCCTCAAGAGACTTATTTACAATATCTCAATGCCAAAAAGCAGAATAAGCTGGTCGTTCTCACTCCTATTTATCAAAATTTTGACGAATGGGATGAAAAAGGAAGATATGGAATGCAAAAGTATTTCATGAAACTGGTTAAAAACAAAAATTGTAAGGAAATAATAAAAACCTTCCTACGAATTTTTTCCGATAATAAACAATGGGAACCGTTTGTGACTCAATTAAAGATAGGATTTACCCAGCAACAAAAAGAAATTCTTGCCTCGGTCAATCTTCTTTTGCCTAATTCGGAAATGGAGATGAGAAAAATAGAGCAGGATTTTGGAATAAAAAATAGCTATCAGATAGTTCCTAATGGAGTGGAAATGGATTTTTCTGATTCAAAACCGGATGGATTTATAAACAAATATCAATTAGAGAATTTCGTGCTTTGCGTCGCCAATTTTACTAGCATCAAAAATCATCTAAATTTAATAAAGGCCTCAGACAATACAAACTTTATACTAGTCTTAATTGGAAAACCGCAAAAAGCCCATAAAAAATATTTCCAGTTAATAAAAAAAATGGTAGAAAAAAATAAGAGAATTGTGTTATTAAAAAATATCAGTCAAGATGAATTAAAATCAGCTTATGCCGCAGCTAAAGTGCACATTTTACCCAGTTGGTTTGAAACCTGCGGATTAGTAAGTTTGGAAGCAGGTCTCGCTGGCTGTAATGTAGTAAGTACAGATCGAGGATATGCTAAAGAGTATTTAAAAGATTTTGCTTGGTACTGCAACCCCGCAGATACGAATTCAATTAGAGATGTCGTACTTAAAGCCTATCATGCCCCTAGATCAGATAAATTGAAAAACTACATTTTAAAAAATTTTTCGTGGGAGAAAACGGCCCAAAAAACACTTACCGTATATAATGAATTAGTAAAATCATGAATTTCTCTTCAAATTCCAGCCAGCGCTACGATAGAATCCTTTTTGGAGGAATTGTTCTGTTGATTTTCAGCGCGCTTTTGGGCTGGTCCAGCCGCACGGTTTGGGTGCTAGCAATAATGGAAGTGGTTATTCTCTGTCTTTTTTTGCTCTTCCTTACTGGCCTGGCTAAAAAAGAAGTTAAACTCCCTCTTTCTCTAAAGCTTTTTCTGTTTTGTTCTTTATTATCAGTCATCTTTTCTGTTTATCGGTACAACAGCATTGTTGGATTGGTAAAAATATTTCTCTTTATTATTGCTTTTTGGATTGTTACCCAAGCCACAAAAACAATAAAACAATTGAACAATTTAACAATAGCGCTATCAATCACCGCTTTAATCGCTTCGATTTACGGGATAATTAATTTCTTTCAATTGCAAGATATTACCCTAGGAGTAGCTTCTTTTTTCGGCTGGCGGAATATTTTTGGAGGATTTATTTTATTATTTCTGCCTTTGGTTTTAACGTTGTATCTTACTACCAATAAAAAATGGGAGAAATATTTTTTAGGCTTGACTACTATTCTTTTGGCTGTAAATTTTTATTTTTCTTTTTCCCAGGCGGCTTGGCTTTCTTTTATTGTGGTGTTTTTGGGACTGATTTGGTTTTTAAGAAAAATGAACAAAAAACAGTTAATTCTTCGCCTTGCCATAATTCTGGTTATCACGACCTTGTCGATAATCTTACTGCCTAAACTTCACCATCTTTTAAAACCGATGGGGGCAGAGGCCAATTTGGAACAAGCCAGTTCTGTTCAATCTCTTTCCATCCAAAATAGATTGGATTATTGGAAAACCAGTCTGGAAATTTTTTACCATTATCCTATTTTAGGCGTAGGTCTGGGCAATTTCAAAACTCTCTATACCCATTTCCAACAAAATATTTGGTCGTTTTCTGTTTCCCCCCATAACTTTTTTTTACTGTTGCTGACTGAAATTGGAATTTTAGGAACTCTCGCTTTTTTAATTTTTGTCATCAGTTTATTGAGAAACGGAATAAAGATCATTAAACAATCCAGGCAAAATGATCATGCAATCTACTATATTTCGATAGGACTTTTGGGCAGTCTCGCCGCTTCACTAATCCATAACCTGTTTGATCTTGATTGGGAGGTGCCTGTTCTATTGTTAATTTTCTTTATCGAAGCGGGATTGATATTTAGTATTAAAGAAATTGTTTCTAAGGAATCAGCTTCGATTATTCCGGATTCAGAAAAACAGGGTGGAATAAGAAAACCGTTATTTAGTTTCATCCTTTTTATCATCCTTGGCTATTTAGTGATTATCCCTGTCCTAACCGACCTCTGGAATGAACGGGTGGAAAATATACAAGAAGATTCTGTGAATTCTGAACAAAGTATCCCTATTTTAGAGAAAGCTGCTAGTTTCAATCGATTAAACGCCGATTTATACCAGAATCTGTCAGAAAGCTACCAATTTAAGATTCTGGACCATCAAGGAGACCGAGAAGAAAATCAATATTTAAGTGTTAAATATGCCCAAAAAGCTGCTGATTTTGATCCTTTGTCAGCAGAGCGACATTTTCAATTGGGTTATGCCTTGAATTTTGTTACTTCTTCAAAAGACGAAGAAATCAAAAAGGCGGAGACTGAAATAAAAAAAGCCATTGAATATGATCAATTCAATAAAATCTATTACTACCAAATCTTGGCTTTTGTTCTGGAGCGTCAAGAAAAATACCAAGAAGCAATTGCTGTCTTAGATATCCCTTTAGCGCTCTATAGCGAGGATGCTTTAAACAAAATCTTTGTTGATGAAGAAAAATACAATCAGATTTTAAATTCTTTGGAGAAAATTAGAGAATATCGCGACTTAATTAAACAAAAAACGGAATAACATCTTCAATTAGCAATCATTTCTTTGATTGCCTGGCTATTTTGAAAGTAATATTCAGCTTTTAGCGCATCTCCTTCTAATTGTTCTACCTCCCCTAACTGCTGATAAATTTCGGAACGGATTAAACCCAAGTTGTGATATTGGTCGGGAGCAACTCCGGGTGAATCGGGGCTCGGGAACAGTACTAGAGCCTGAAACAATTTTTCCTTCGCTTTAGAGTAGTTTCCCGATTCTTTCAGTCCCTCGCCCCACCAATAATAGAAAGGGGCGTAATTTGGACCATTAGTGATTGCTTTACCAAACGCTTGATCCATCAGTTGGTATTTTGTCGGATCAATTTTCCCCCAAAACTTCATCAGTTCTCCTAGGGTAGGATAATAATTAAATCCATTAGGATTTTTGTGATAGATATAATCTAATTCCTCTAGCGCTTTTTGAAAAAGAGCATTTTGATTTTCATAATTATCCTTTAAGAAAGCCAGTTTAATCAGCAGATTAACATAGCGATAACGATAGGGAATCTCTGCTGATGTGAATTGGGCATTAAAAATAATCTTGCTATGCAAATCCTGGATTTCATATTGGGCAAAACGGCTTTCTAAATTTACTGATTCCATTTGCTTTAGATAAACATCGGCGATGGCCGGTCTGACAACTATAAACCAAATTAAAAATAAAGCTGATAAACCTCCTAAGATGCTGAGTATTTTTTTCATAATTCTATTCGGTCAATCTTTATTACAGATTCATTATCTGAGTAATAATTTTGAAATGAGGGATACAACCAGTCTTTAGGATTATTAATCAATCCAGCCTGAACGGGATTATTATGAATATAATTCAGTTTCTGGACAAATTTTTCTTCTGAGTAGATATTAAAGTCGTAAAAACCTTTTTGCCAAAACTTACCTGAACGTTTAAGATAAGTGTTTATTTTTCTGGCACTCGCTCCTTTTATTCTCTTTACTACGTAGGAAATGTCACTACGGGTAGGTTCGAATGAATTCGCCTCGGGCTTATTAGGTTCGAATGAATCCGAACCTACCCGTTTTTTCTCGAATGAATCCGAACCTACCCGTAACTGGATTAATAAATGAATATGATTCAACATTATAACGTAACCTAATAATTTATATTTTAATTCATTCCTTAATTCATCTAAAACTTGAATGAAAACTTCACGACATTTTGTATCTGTAAATAAATTTAATTTTTCAATAGTATTAACAGTAACAAAATGTACCTGATTCTCGATATTAAGCTTTGGTAAAACACCCACGATTTGTTTATTATCTTTTCTTTAACAATATCAATACTTATCCTTTTTATCATTCTCTTTCACCAAAATAACAACCAACAATCCGGCGTACAGCCAAAAATAGACATAAAGAACTGTAACTGAAAAACTAAACATCCCCTGGATAAAGTAGGCTAGAATCCCGCCCAATAGGGCTAGGATAATCGCGGCCTTTTTTTTGTCTCTTGTTTGGAAAAAAGAACAGATTCCGTCTTTAAAAAGGCAGACTACTAATAGAAAAAATGCCGCTGTTCCGACTATTCCCGTGGTTAAGAGCTGATCTAAAACTTCATTATGCGCTCGATCAACTCTTAATCCAAAATAACTGTAGACTCCCTGCAACGGCTGATAAGCGGGCATTAAAACATCTTTCTGGGTTTCCAAGCCATAGCCTAGAATCGGTTTTCCCTTAATAGCTATTATCGCTTGATTCCACCAAATAGTCCGCAGAGCGCCAGATCCGTCCTGGGCATTAATGAATTGGCCAACCGTTCCGGTTAATATCACCAAAAATGATGCGATTAGTAATATTATTCCTGTAATTGCCAGCAAAAATTTCTTTTTTTGCTTAACCAAAATCATGATCAGTGCGAAAAGCAGAAATAAAACAAAGGCGATCCAGGCTGCTCTAGTCTTGGTAAGGATAAGCGCGCTGAACTCCATTATTAAAGTCAGCGCTGAAAAATATTTCTCAAAACGGCGAGACGAAATTATCAACAAGGCAAACGTCAGCGGAATAACCATTACCAAGTAAGCTCCCAGAAAACTGGGGTGCCCTAGAGTAGAGGCTACTCCCTGATCATATACCGGGAACCAAACCGGACGAATATTAAAGCACTCCAAAATTCCAACCAAACTTACTATCAAAGAGATTCCCGTTATCCAAAAGATTATTTGTTCTACCTGCTTTCGGCGTAATATTAATAGGACTAATGAAAAAAGTAACAAATACAACACAAATTGCAGCCACCCCTGTTGCCTTTCTGAGCCAAAAAAACTTAAAGAATGAGATTGTGAAAAAATCGTGGAAAGAGAAATAGCGATCAGATAAAATATAGTTAAAATAAAATAGGATTTACATTCTCGCCAGCACTTTTTAAAATCAAAATAAGATGAGGAATAAAAATAGAAAGAAACTGCTACAGCAACTAAAATGAACAGTCTAGAAACAGATGTTTTGTTAAAGGTAAATTCACTATCGGAATAAACATTCAAAAAAAGCGGCAAACTAATTATCAGCAAAACCAATAATGAATAAATTGTCTTTTGAGGATTCATATCTTAATTATACCAGAATCTTAACAAGAGAAGCTGAAATACCCTCCGTCGCCCTGCCTAAACCAGGCCCTGACAGACAGATCAGTGTCCCCTTTCCTGGCTTCATAAAAACCAAAAAGAGCCCTCATCTCCTTAAAGACTTCAGGGGACTCTTTTTGATTTTTCTTAAACTCTATAGTAGTCCAGAAGACGAAGCAGTGTGCGCTCCTAGAGGTAGGCTGCCTGAAGCCTGTTCCAATGAAAAGTAAATGCTATAATCCGTTGCGCCGCTGTTCAGGTAAGAATAGTCACATCTTGTTGCTTGAGCAGGAGTACATCCTCCTGTGCTACTAGTTGGATCATTAATATTAGTTATGCCGCTTATATAGGTTGTTAGTCCATTAGATGTGCAAGCAGCTCCAGTCATAGCAGAAACTTCCTGTATCGAAGTACAAGTAGGATAGGATGCGAATTGATTAAAATACATCTCTAATCCGGTTTGTACTTGTCTGACATCAGCAATTCTCTTAGCGTCTCTAGAACTGGTTCTGGCACTATTTAAAGCCACTACAGCAATAGTAGCCAATAAACCAATAATGGCGATAACTACCAATAACTCGATTAAGGTAAAGCCTTTTTTGTTTCTCATTTTCTCACCTCCTTCCTCTTGTTTGTGGTTTTAATTATTAAAACTATATTGTTTCGAGTAAAACAGCTAATATAATATTAACAAAATTTTCCCTATTTGTCAAACCACTCAATCTGGGTTATCAACAACTATTATTATAGCAGAAAACGGCAAGGTAGTAAATAGCGACTGGTAATGTCCACACACATATGGCGGTTTTCCCTCTGAGCCGTTAGGCTTGGGAAATGAGTATAAATAT
>PEXU01000032.1 GCA_002774635.1 Candidatus Kerfeldbacteria bacterium CG08_land_8_20_14_0_20_40_16
AAAATCTTTTTAATATTGAAAGTACTTAATTTACTATATTTCATAGGCCTTCCCTAGCATTTTATCATAAATTTGCTAGGCAAGACCCTAATATAAATGTATTTATGAACTGTAAAGAGAGGACCCAAGATGAATGGTGTGGTCGCTACAATTTCTAAACTTTTAATCTATAATCCTGGTAAAAGCCGTTCCACGGCCAGTATTTACCTGCCTCCCATCACCCCTTTAGAGAAACAGAATTTGGGACAGTTTTTGATGTTAATCGAGATTAATTCGCAGGACGAAATCAACGATCGGGTGATTCAACTGATTGAAGAAGAATTAAATAGAAATTACTACGGCTCGGAGAATTTTAATATTGAAGTAGCTTTTGAGAATGCTCTGCAAAAAACCAATCAAAAGTTGCACGAGCTGATTTTAGCCGGACAAAATTCCTGGTTGGATAAACTTAACTGTTTGATTGCGGTACACAAAGGACGTGAACTTCACTTTACCCAATTAGGGGAAACTCACGCCTTTTTTATCCAAGGAACCAAGATTATCAATATCGCCGAGCAGGCCGGAGAAAATGCCACCAAGATCAATCCCCTGAAAATATTTTCTAATGTAATCTCCGGAACGATCAACGAGAACGATGCGCTTTTATTTTGCACTACTACCTTGCTGGATTACCTTTCTCAAGAAAAATTGCGCCGGATTATCACGGAAAATTCTTCAGAAAAAGCAGTTCAGATTTTGAACCAGCTGCTGGCGGACAATAATAACGACGTTTCCTTTGCGGCTATTATCTTAAAGCTGCAGGCCGCGGAAGGAGAATTAGACACGGTAGAAAGAAAAGTAGCTGAAGCAGTGAACGCCCCTTACCCGACGGCCACGGAATCTTCTATGGACAGTCTGATTAACAAAGAAAGAAGCACCTCAGAACTACTTACCCCCTCGATGTGGCCTAATTTCACAAAAGGGATCAAGGGGTTCCTGACTCGTTTGCAAAAAATCTGGAAAAAAGGAAAACCGGAGCAAACGGAAGAAAGAAGAGAGGAACGGGAACTGCCGCGGGATATGCGGATCCGAAAAAAAGAACGCGGAATATTAATGATTGTCTTAGGTCTGATTGGCGTAGGCTTAAAGAAGCTCTGCGAACTAATTGTTTTAGGAATCAAAGGTCTGGCCGGACTCTTCCAGCCCCGACGACGCCGTCTGCTTCGCGGCCAGATCCGTACTCTACCGCACCGCACCAACCGGCAGGCAGCAAAGTGGCTGGTGGCTTTAAAAAATCTTTCTCCCACCCGAAGAGTGATTTTAGTAATTGCTCTGTTGCTGTTAATTATTTTCGCCTATAACATTGTCAACCTGGGAAGCCGAGCGGAAAAAAAACAACTTAAGCAACAATACGCTGATTTGGTAACTCAAGCTTCGGAAAAAACTTCAGAAGCAGAAGCGGCCCTAATTTATGAAAACGAGGAGGATGCCCGAGTTTTATTAAGCGAGGCTAAGAATTTACTAACCCAAGTTCCTTCCAACCAAAAAGAGTTGCAAAATCAAATCAACGAGCTAAGCGGAAAAATACAAGACCAGCTCAACAAAGTAAATCACATCGTTAAGATTGATAACCCGGCAGAATTTGCTAATCTTAACATCGGCGATATTACCGCCTCTCCGAAAGGAATAATGCTTTTAGGCGATACGCTCTATGCCTACGAATCTAACCAAAATCATATTTTTAGTATTGACTTGGATGACCAAACCGTAACGGCACCGGAAACATTAGGGGAAGTAGAGGGAAACTCTCAAAGAGGCATCCCTTTAACGGTGAACCGCTTGCTCTTGTATACTAGCGGAAATAAGTTCTACGAATTCAATACTCTCGATAATTCTTTTTCCGAAGTGGAAATTAAATTTGCCAATGTTGATAAAACCATTCAGGATTTTGATACTTACTTAGGAAGAATTTATACTTTGGATACTAAAAACAATCAGATCTTCCGGCACGAAAAAGCGGGCGCCGGATACGGAGAAGGGTCAGCTTGGATTACTGAAGAGGGATTAGACATAACCAATGCTACTGCTTTAGCGATAGACGGTTCCATTTATCTAACAAAAAATAATGGGGAAGTTTGGAAATTATTTGGTGGCAGCAAAGATGCCGCATTTAAAGTAAGTACCATTGATCCTGCTTTTTCTAATCCGACCCAAATCATCACTACTCCGGAACTGGAAAATCTTTACGTACTTGATCCAAACAATAAGCGGGTGGTGGTCTTAAACAAAGATGGCAGCCTAGTTAACCAATACTTTTCTGATTCATTCGATAACCTGATTGATTTTTCCGTATCAGAAGCCAATAAAGCGATTTACCTTTTGAACGAAGTAGAAGTTTATAAGGTGGATATTTAATCTTAACTTAAAAAGAAAGCGAGACACCAACGTTTTGCTTTCTTTTAATTTTTAGAATCTTTATTCCTGCAGCACAAAAGGATTAAAGTTAGTTCCTTGATCGTAAACATCCATCCTTTCTTTGCGCTTCAGAAAATTAACCACGGCGTAAGTAAACGGAGTGGCTAACGTTTCAAATCCCACTTTAAAAACGTAGTTGGAGATAATCACCGGTAAAAGTAAGCTGGCTGGCAGCACTCCCCAAAAAGCAATCATCACAAACAATAAAGTATCAATACCCTCCCCCACTACCGTGGAACTAATGGTCCGCGACCAAAGAAAGCGGCCACGGGTAAAAATTTTCATTTTGGCTAGAATATAAGAGTTGGAAAATTCGCCGGAAAAATAGGCAATTAGCGAAGCCGCCACAATGCGCGGGGTTAAACCCAATATTTTTTGATAGGCGTCTTGATTGCCCCAATCCGCGGCGGCCGGAAGCTTGCCAATAACGATAAAAACTAACGACATCAGTAAAGCCGAACCAAAGCCAATCCAAATTACCCGCCGTGATTTTCGATAGCCGTAAACTTCCGTTAAAATATCGCCAAAAATATAAGAAAGCGGAAATAAAATGGTTCCGCCGTCAAAAGTGAACGGCCCGAATTCCACAATTTTGGCCGAGGCGACATTAGAAATCAGAAGCACCGCCACAAACAGACCCAAAATGATATCAAAATATTTAAATCTCATAAACTTTAAGTTCAATTTTTCTTACTATAATCTAATCTTAAGCCTCCTCCTTTCAAAAATCAATTAACAATCCTCTCCCTTCGAATTATCAATCACTACCTAAAATACATCGTGATGTAGCTAGTTACTTCTGGAATAGAAGGATCATTCAATACTTTAGCGGCATTGGAGTTTTGAAGCAAAACGGAATCGGTCGCCTCTTTTGCCTTTAGATAATAGAATAAGGCAGAGATGGTTGGTTTGGAATCAACTGTTATCTCAGTAATGCGGCGGGGATCAATACTCTGCAACGCCTCAATGCTGCGCTGATCCAGCTCGTTAGCCTCTTCTGAAGTAACCTCGTGCGCAAAATCAACGCTGGCAATGATTAGCGATCTTTCCGGCAGAATTTGAAGCAGTAATTCCATTAATGACCCAAGTTCTTTTTCAGTAGTTTTGGTTCTAAAAACTAGGGGTACCAGTTTGCTTTCCGGAAAACTTTTTTTAATAAAAGCCACTTCCGCCGAAATGGAATGCTCCTCGACAAACACCCGCTCATCAATTCTGACCACACCTTTAACCGCTAATTGATTGATAATTTCTGAAGCTGGAGCCAAATCTCCATAAGGCGTTTTCCAGAAAGCTCGAGAGGATAAAATATCAAAATCTCCCACTTCTCGGTGATTCGGCCCAATTAATACCACCACTTCGGGCTGGTTAAACTCCTCTAATCCCTGATAAAATTCCGCCATCAAATGAGAAGCTAATAAATGGTGAGGAACGATTCCGCCGTAAACCTTTTCTTTTATTGCTTCCGCCGGAATGCCCTGATAGCTTTGGTCAAAAAACTCTTGATCGAGATAGTAGGAACGATGAAAAACGGCTGACGGCTGATCAGCTATATTTTCCTCTCCTTTTACTTGAGGATTATTACTCCTAACGCAACCAGTTAATAATAGAGTTAATGCCAAAAGTAAGACGACTCTTGCCTGATCATAATAACTATGAACAACTAATGAAGAATGATGAGATGATTTAGCCGTCATTTTTCGTTTTTCGCTTTTCACTTTTCGTTCTACTGATGAAGCGCACCGCCCCACTCTACCACGGTGAATCCCTTTCTTGAAGGTGTGCTGATTTTCAAAGGTTCCACGGAAAGAGGCGCTTCTAAAGGCTGATAATCCATAAAGACCCGGATCACAGTATCAGGCCGAGGAGTGACTTTTAAGGGGGCTAGACTATCAAACACTGCCTGATCAACAAAAGTTACAAAGTAATAAGGCTTTGCCTGCATCTTCGGCACCCAGAAATCCATGAATTCCGCGCTTTCCTCTTCATTTAATCCCAATTGGATCAGTTTTTCAGATAAGAATGATTCTACTTGTTCTCTGGCAACCACGAATCCCTGCTTGGGAATGGTATAGTTGATGCCCCTTCCTTCCCAGAAGAGATAGGGATACTGATTGCCTTTACTATCTGTTAATCGCCCATCAGGATAAGCGGTTACTTGCCAGCCGCCTTGGGGATACTCTGGATCCGTGAGAGAAAAACCACCATTAGGATCAACCTGTACCTTCACTTCTGTTTTTTCTTCCGGATAAAGATAGATCACCGGCTTGCCGCATTCTACCGCCGGCAGAAAGATCAGTTTTTGGAATCGCACCCAGTGCCCAAATGGATCTTTCCAGAAGAATATGGGGTGATCAGCGACAAATTCTTGATAGGTCACTTTTTCTTCAGGGTACGGAGCATAATACAAATCATATATTTCTTGAAGCATCTCATTATCATCGCTTTGGAATTCATAAATGTTTTCGTCAGTAGAGGTCTGACCGGTAATTTCCAACGCGGCGTCGCCTCCCAGTTCTTCACTGGTATAAATAGAATGGCAGTCCCTTGAGCCGCATCCTCCCATTTCATTATAGGTGTATTCCTCGCTTACTTCAGTCCCGTCAGACCAAGTAATTAGGGGGACGAAACTACTGTAGTCAAGCATGTATTCTCCTTCAGAAAAGTCATTGATAAAATCCAGTTTCAAATGATATTGCTTAATCAGATGGTCAGGCGTTTCAATGATGAAGCAGTTTTGAGTGGGATCGAAATAGACATTTCCTGCTGTCGCATCAACAAAAAGTCTTTCCAAATTCTCCATTAAAGAAAACCGTTTGTTCTCATTATACAATTCCTCCTGAAGATAGACTCTCAAATTAGGAATTGTAATTGTTTCCGGCGGATCTAAATCCGTTATTTCCGCTTCAGAATCATATGTGAAATTCATTTGGAAATAGGAAAGATTGTAGGAATATTTTTCCAAATAAACAAATGAGTTTTCGGAAGAATTATAAACCACGCGATAGAGATCTTTTCCGAAAGCAGGTCCTTCAGGAACCTCTAGAATATTGACTAAATCCATTCCCTCGTATCTTCCATTTGTAATTGTACCGACCTTGTAATAGTCCCTTGTGGCTACAAAGTTTTCTTCATTTAGGAATATAGGATCAGAAATGTTAAGCATCTCCGGTTCGCTCAACCAGTCTACTGCTATCGAATAGGCTTCTCCCGTTGCCAGATCAGATTTAGTTGTAGGTTCAATTATTGTCAACAGAGGTTTGAGATTAATAAATTTAAAACTATCCAGTACTTGATTAATTTCATCAAGATACTGCTGATAGAAAACGCCGTTGCCGGTCACAGCAATCTGATATGTTCGATCATCTCTCTGTAAGAACTGCCATTGGTTGTAATAGGTTTGATCATCTTGCTGATAATTACCACTAAGCAGATAAGCTTCTTCTCCGTTTATGGTTTTGCTTTCTTTAGTTAATTCCGTTCCCACATCTTCTTGTAACATCTGCTGATGTTCTGTTACCCAACTAGAAAGAGAACCACTATTGTTAAAAAACTGTATTTCTAAATCCAAATAGCCAGTTTCTTCTCCGTATTCATATACCAACAGAAAGTTCTCCCATTCGTTCATGCCCATTGAATAATAATTTGCCGACCAGTCAGCCGGAAGATCAATCGAAAAACCATGGTCATATCTCTGATAATCAATCGTCTGCCAATCAGCCACTTCAATTGGAGAAGCGTTTACGTTTTGATTAAGGTTCTGACTAACTGCCTGGTTGGTATTTTGATTTAGGTTATGATTGATATTGGAATTGGTATTTTCATTGGTGGCTCCGTTGATATTTAGAGCATCATTCCGGACGCAAAGTTTTTCTTCTTCACCGCTGACGGCGTAAACGCTGACGCAGCTGTAATCAGCAGGGCAATCGTTATTCTCGCTGCAAAGCACTTTTCCGTTGATGTTTTGAAAACCGGTGGACTGATTGGTGTTTTGATTTTGACTGGCATTTTGATTGGAATTTTCCGTTTGGGAAATAAAATAAATACCGGCTGCCGCGCCGATAATAACCACCAAGGCAATCACCAGAAAAACCAATAAAATGTTGGAGCTTGGTGACTGAGTGGTTGACTTAGGCTGTTTTTGTTCCATTTATATTCTCCTTTCATTTTAATTATAACATAAAGGAATGAAGATACTAGAAAGCGCGATTCCCTGCCCGCCACCTGCCCGTTCGTGCTCACTTGGCAGGCGGGTCAGTTTCGCTTCAGGCGGGGCGAATCGCACTTTCGCTGTAAACCAAAAATCCCGCGTTTGCGGGACCTTCAGCTTTTTTTATAAAAAGAGCTTTTCAAAATTATTAATCTACGGTTCAGAATTACAACAATCCATAGTTACAAAAATAAGATCTCCCGTCTCCTCCCGCTAAAGCGGGACTCGCTCGAGATGACTCTGAAGTTTACTTCAGAGTCACTTTGCCACCAGCCTCTTCTACTTTCTTCTTAATTACTTCTGCTTCCTCTTTAGTGGCTCCTTCTTTAATCATTTTGGGAGCACCGTCCACTAGGTCTTTGGCTTCCTTTAGTCCTTTTTCCGTTACTTCCCGAATTACTTTGATCACTCCAATTTTATTGGAACCGGATTCAGTCAATTCTACGTCAAAGGATGTTTTTTCCTCTGCCGCTTCTGCTCCGGCTCCAGCCGCGGGCATGACACCAGCCATCATCATCGGAGCAGCGGCGGAAACTCCGAATTTATCCTCCAGGATTTTGACCAGCTCCGCTAAATCCAAAGCGCTCATTTTTTCAATTTCACCAACCAGTGATTTGAATTTTTCAGGAACTACTACTTCTTTGGTTTCTTCTTTTGATTCCTTAGAAGGAGCCTGTTCTTTTTTTTCTTCGTCTGCCATTTTTTTATCTCCTTGATTAAGATTAATTATTATTTAAGCTTTTTGATCTTTAATCGCTGATAAAACATTAAGGAAGTTTCGCATTCCGCCCTGCAAGACATTTACTAATCCGGCAAGTGGAGCGCGGATACTGCCGATTACTCTAGCAATTAACTCATCGCGCGTCGGTAAGTCAGCTAGTTCTAATATTTTGGCTTCAGCGACGAATTTCTTTTCTAAAATACCGCCTAAAATAGCCAGTGCTTCATTGTCTTTCTGGAATTTCTTTAAAAGACGGGCGGGCATTACTTCATCTTGCTCACTGGCGGCCACCGCAATTTGGCCTGGTAGAGACATTATATCTATCTCTTTCAAACCGGCTTTTTCCAAGGCCAGCTTAATTAAGGTTTTTTTAGCTACTTGATAGCTCACATCCTCTTCTCGCAGAGAACTTCTGAGCTGTTCTACGCTTTTAACATTTAAACCGGAATAATCAACAAAAACCGCCGATTTCATTTTATTAAGCCGATCAGTTAATTGATTTAATATTTCTTCCTTTTGTTGTTTAGATTTTGGCATATGGTGAGAGATTAGGATATAGGGTATAGGAAATTTATTAAAAAAACTGTGGATAAAGCCACAGACATTCTTGAGAGATTTTCGCCTAAATAGGTTTTTTAAGCCCCTCGACTCCGTCAAGCTTAGCTTGACTCCGCTCGGGACACCTATTGTCTATGGCTAGTATTCAATTATTCAAAAGTATAGCAAAGCCAGAAATTATGTCAAATCACGCAAAACAAATAAAAAAACCTGCTCAAGAATAAACTCAAGCAGGATCACTAAGTTAGTGCCAGTTAGCGGGGCGCCCAATTCCACTTGCCTTCATCAATTTTCAACCGAGAAAGAAGGATTAGATCACATTCAACCAAGAAGGCGCCCATTCGTACCGTCCCCCATCAGCGGCTATTCTGAATCCGTCTTCCGTTGCTTCAATGATGGTGGTGGATTCGCTGCAGTAATCCTCCATTTCCGGATGCCACTCTAGGGCAGTTTCTGGATCGTTACTACCGACCATATCGTCATGGACGCAGAGATCATCAATCTCTTCTGTAGAACGAACTTGTACCTTATCACCTACTTGCATGGCTACCTCTCTATTAGATTAAAATGAAAGAACCACATTTTGATTTTTAAACTTAGCAAATCTTATTTAATGTGTCAAATCAACCCCGTTAGAAGCTTTTTAGAATAAGCAACATGAATATTCGATAGTAGAATAAGTGAAACAATCGAAAGCTTCTAACGGGGTCAACCAATTACTGTTCCTTGAAACTGTTTTCCTTTAAGGAACTTTTCAAAATTGGCCAGATTGGTTCCTTTCATTACTACCACCTTGATTCCCTTTTGCTTGGCTCGCTTGCCTGCTACGGGGTCAAAAGGCACGTTCATTCCGGGCGTGAATTTTCCGCCGATTGTCTTTTTAAATTCCAGCCAGCTCATTTTCTTTATCGGTTTGGCATTTTTGTGTTTTCTGGGATCCTGGGTATAAACGTAGGAAATATTGGAAAGGTTAACAACGGTTTTAGCGCCATAGTTCTTGGCCAGCACCACTGCATCTAAATCAGATGACGAGCCAGGAGCATAGCCGCAGCCAATAATAATTTTTTTATTGGTTTGCACTTTCTGGTGTGGATTGTAAGCCACTTGCTCATAAGCCACCTGGCCAAAGATTGCCCTAATTAACTCCGCATTCAGTTTAGTAGCGGCGATTCCCACCCAATCCAAATCTTTTTCGGCAATTTTGGATATTTTGCCAGCAGCTTGCTGATACTTTCGACAAACCTTTCCCCCGCCGGCAACAATAATAACTTTGGAATATTTTTTCAGATTCTGAACAATCAGCTGGCGGAATTTCTTCAAGAAAGCAACATTAATTTCTTCTGGAACAATGATTGAACCACCGAGGGAGATAATGATTGATTCTTTTTTCATAAATTTAATTGATATTTTGTAGGCGAAACGCCGGCGTTTCGCCTACTAGTTCAAATATCTATTCTTATTCTCCAAATGCTCATCATAAGTTTTACTGAATACCGTGGAACCATCCGGCTTGGTCAGAAAATAGAGATAGTCAGTGTTCTCCGGATAAATGGCCGCTTCAATTGCATCCAGACCCGGATTACAGATTGGTCCCGGCGGCAGACCTTTGTTTAAATAGGTATTATAAGGGGATTCCTGGCGCGTATCCTCAAAGGTGGGCTGAAGCGCCTGCTTGCCGGTAATGTAGTTTACCGTCGCATCTGACTCTAGGGGAATTCCCTGCTTCATCCTTTCATAAAAGATGCCGGCCGTTATTTTGCGATCTTCCGCTCCTCTTACTTCCTTTTCCACAATGCTGGCCATAGTAACGATCTCAAAAATTGTTTTGCCCTGCCGCTCAATTTCGGCCCTCATTTCACTGGTCAGCTTCTGATCAAAGTTATCCAGCATCTTTTTTATAGTAGCGGGTATCTCAGCGTTTTTGTAAACCCGGTAGGTATCTGGAAATAAATATCCTTCTAAGCCCTGATCTGCCGGCTTATCAGTCAAAAAGGAATAGGTTTTATTGGGAATCAGCTCTCGGGAATCAGTTGTCGCGACCGCTTCTGCGAAATCGACCATGAATTCTTTCTTAAGCGCCTCTTCTAATTTTCCGGTATTGGCGTTATCTTCCGCGTAGAAATCAGCCAGATATTCCGCAATTTCCAAGGTGTTCCAGCCCTCAATAATTTTGATCACCCTTTCTTTAGAAAGGGCTTCACCGCTTACCAAAACGCGGGTTAAATCAACCATATTCAAATTTTGAGGGATGCTGTATTCCCCCGCCTGCAGACTGTTGCCGTATTTCTTCAGCCAAAGATAAGTTTCGAACACTAAACTGTTTCTGATCAATCCTTCTTTTTTTAAATTATCGCTGATTGCATGAACTCCTTGTCCTGATTCAATAATAAAAAACTTCTCCTCTGCCTTAGCCGAAACGGGCATGGATATTTGGTTCAGAAAATAAATAAACTCTCCTACTACTACCAAGAGTATTACTACTAGTATCGCGATAATGATTTTTTTAGCCATCTTATTGATTAAATTCTAAATTAGAAATCCTAAATCCTAAACAAATTCCAATTTCCCAAATTCTAATGATTCAAACCTTGCTTTTAAATGAATGTTTCTGGTTTGGAACATTGGAATTTGAATATTGTTTCGAATTTCGCCCTTCGATAGTACTCAGGGCGACCTGAGCGGGGTCGAACGGTCGATATTAGGATTTTATCACCGCCAAGGCGGGATCCCGCTGAAGCGGGAGAAATTCTAAAGATACTTCTGGTAATCTTTCCTCTTCTTTAACTCTTCTACAATCTTCTTAATCTCATGCGCTCTGTTTTTGGGACAAACCAGCAAGCAATCCTCTGTATCAATAATTACCATGTTTTTTACTCCGGCCGTCGCAATTAACTTCCCGCTGTAAGAATAAATCAAATTGCCTTTGGAATCATGTCCGACGTACTTGCCCTTAATCACGTTGTCATCCTTCTTTTGGGACAAAACATCTTTTACGGTACGCCAATGGCCCACATCCACCCAGTCAAAGTCCGCCGGGACCACCAGCATTTTCTTAATTTTTTCCATAATACCATAATCAATAGAAATGGACGGCTTGATTTTTTTAAATTCCCGATTCAGCACCGATTTTTCTGACTTAGTGCCGACCGCTTTTTGAATTTTATTCAGATGAAGATAGTGCTTCGGCAAGTGCTTTTTGAACAAGGATAGCAAATAATCGGCCCGCCAGCAGAACATAGCTGGATTCCATAAATAATCCCAGGCTTTAAAATATTTTTTGGCCGTTATAAAATCAGGTTTTTCAATGAATTTTTCTCCGTAAAAAATCTCATCGTTCCCGATCTGCCCGAACAGTTTGTTGATTTTAATGTAGCCGTATTCCGTTTCCGGATAAGTAGGTTTGATTCCCACCAGCCCCGTAGCTGCGGGATTGTCTTTAACTACTTTCCCGATCAGCTTAATAATCCGGATGTATTCCTTCACATTTTTAATGTAATGGTCGGCGTTGGCTGTTAAAAAAACTTCTTTGGGATTTTGTTTAGCCAGGTAAGCCGCTACCAACCCAATTGCCGCGGCAGTATCTTTCTTTTCTGGTTCTAGAATGTAATTTTTTTTGGGAAGAGCAGGAATCTGTTTATGGATTAAAGAATAATGCCTGGCATTGGCCGAAACTAAAATATCATCCAGTTTAAAACCGGATCGCAATCGCTCAAAAGTTTTTTGCAAAAGAGTCTTATTGCCGATAAACGGCTGAATCTGCTTTGGTTTGTTTTTTCTAGAGACCGGCCAGAGTCTGGTTCCTCCTCCGCCGGCTAAGATTACTATTTTCATTTATTTATAATATGGAATTTAGGATTAGGATAATTTTCAATTCTCAATTTACAATTTACAAATATAGTTTAAGAATTGACTCATTGAAAATTCACTGAAAATTGAAAATTGCAAAATTGGAAATTAATTAACTATCAGTAATCAACGGTACAAAAGCAAACCCCGGGTATTTCGTCTGTTCCACCTCTTGGTCATTAATTTTCTTAATTAGTACCAGATCCTGAAGGGCTTCTCCTATTGGGATAACCAACCGGCCGCCCACCCTTAATTGATTAACCAGCACTTGAGGAATATCATTGGAAGCCGCCGCCACGATTATTTTATCAAAAGGAGCATACTGAGAAAGCCCCTTTGCTCCATCCCCCAAGAAAAACTCCACATTTTTATAATCGTATTTATTCAAATTTTTCTCGCCAAATTCCTTTAAAGCGGGAATTCTTTCTATAGCATACACTTTTCCTTTTTCTTGCACTAATTCGGCTAATAGGGCCGTCTGCCAGCCGGAGCCAGAGCCAACGTCCAGAATTTTGTCCCCTCTTTGAGGCTCTAAAAGTTCCAGCATAAAAGCAACGGTCAAAGGCTGAGAAATGGTCTGACCATGTCCAATGGGTAAAGGAGCATTTATTGATTCTTCACCGATTAAATGAGCAGGCAGGAAATCACGGCGCTTTATCTTAAAAAAAGCATCAATAATCTCTGGAGTTTTAAGGTAACCCTCTTTAATTAATTGCTGAATTAGCTCTTCCATAATAATCAATTGGGATGGCGCACCTGCTTGCGGTTATAGCGCTATTTTAGAATGATAATATTCTTTATCATAGCATTTATCCGGTTTTGCCAAAAGTTATATTTCGTGCCAACTGCCAAATTGGGTACCAACTTCTTCTCCTCCCCCGTTAGGAATAGGAAAAGATTGTAAGGCAGGACTGTAAGTAATAGCGCTTTGTTCCTCTAGACGAACATAATATCCGGTTACTCCATTTAACTCGCTTCCATTATAAATCCGAACCATGCCATTTTTAGCATAGAAAACTACCGCTTCTGAGTTATTGGCCACATTTATTGCCGGATGATCCGGGTCTATTGAATTGTTTGTGGACAATATTAAAAGATAACTCAAAGGGTCACCGGATCCATTGATAGTAGTATTATTATTAACATCTATTCTTCCGTCAGCAATAATTACACCATTATTTTCACCAAAAGACGAATCCAGAGCAACCTCAGCATTCGGTTGGATAAATACTACATCTCCGGTAACCCAAACGTTGCCCGAAAGCGTCAAGTGAGCGCCGCCGCCAAGGGTCAGATTGCCGTTAATTTTAACATTGCCCAGGGTTTCGGTTCCTACCACATTATAATCACCATTTATTTCATTGGCCGAGACCCCTGCTTTCCATTGGGCAATATGTGAATCTTTAATAGGATACGGTTTCGGTTCAGGATCATTCGACCCGGGATACGATGTTCCCCCGATAGTGGTCGGTTCAATAATATTTTGATAATAAGCATCTTCCTCAATTTCGGAATTTTCGATAGTATGGGCATGAATATCTCCATTAATTTCCATTTTTCTAACAAAGGTATCGCCCACTCCTAGGGAGGTCTTAAAGGCAAAATCACCCGCTATGGGAGTCCAATTTCCGCCTTCATAGTTTTCCGACTTTTTTGCTACACCTTCAGAATAGCTATTGCCATCTGTATTAAGACCCCATACCAAATAGCGAGTGGGATTAAACGAAGGTGAATCCAATACCAACCAGTAGGTTGTATTGCCAAGCAAGATTGGCCCGATATCAAATTCCACATTTAACCATTCTAAATTGGTCGGTAAATCATTTTTTTTGATTTCTTTTTCCACAACAATATCTGTTCCTGGCGAACCGGCACCATTGTCATTGATAATTTTAAGTAAAACATTATTATTTAAATTTCCCACTTTCTTTAGATAAAGAGAAACCTTTTTTAAAGGAATATCTTCAGAAACAGAAAAGCTTTGAGCTACATCTGTATTACCAGCTGTATTGGCAACAGAGAACTCATTGTCAGTGACTTCTTGAGCAGGCCCATCACTAATAGGTTGGCCTCTCGCCACCCAAGTATTGCCCTGTACGCTTGCTTGAATAGCAGCTCCGGTTCCACCAAAAATATTGCCATTGGAATAAATATCTCCTATAACCTCACTATTATTCAGTGCCTCTAATCCTCCTTGGCCAGCTTGGACTGCATATTTAAAACCACTAGCAAAAGCGGTGGTATTAGCAATTATCTGAATGGTTCTTACTTTTCCAGTTTGGTCGGTGGCGCTTGAAGTAATAAGCCGTTGATAGGGTTCACCCTCAACTGTTCCGACTGTTACCTCTATGGAATATCCTTCCATTTCAAGAGAAAAAGGTTCCGGAACAGCAGTTGAAATTAAACGATATAAAGCTTCGTTGATTCCCGCTTCCGCAGAATAAAAGGTTGTTTCCGAGGCCGCTTCCGCAGAGGACATTCTTATTTCACTAAGGCCAATGGTGCTCAAAGTAATCATTATGGTCAAAGCAAAAATAGAAACTCCCATTAAGGTAAGAATGGCAATTGCCCCTTTTTGATTGGTTTTGATTTTCCGAATCATAATTTTAGTAAAGTAATGGTCTTGGCACAACGGTAGAAACCAATTGAATTTGATCTGTTCGTTCAGGTCTAGCTGATTCATTCCTTTGTTCTACCTTAAGCCGAATAGTAATCAAGTCTGACTGTTGCTCAATAATTAGTTCGCTGATCTTCACCTGCTCACTGGTCATAGCGGAACCACTGAGACAATCACTGGATTCAACTAAATAGCGCAGTTCATTATCATATAAACAAAAAGTTACTAACTGATCTTCAAAGTTCCTAATGGATATTGTTTCCGGTTCTACATCGACAATTTCCTTTGCGGTTCTAATTTCTTGAGTCATGCGGGAAAGCGCCAAGCGGGCATTCTGCTGAACTTCTTTGGTTATTTCCGCCTGCGCCGCGTTCATGGTCACGTCAATCACAAAATTAGACAAGATTACCAGAATTATGGAAACAATCCCGATATAGGCAATCAGCTCAATTAGAACATAGCCGGAATGCCCGGATTGCCCTGCTTTTTTTCGCCTCGCTGAATGCGCGGCTTTATTTTTAGGGTTGTGCTTCTTCATTTAGATTTTCCCAGCCAGTTAAAATTGTGGTAATGCTCAAGTCGTGCTGTTCTGAACGCTCGGTCCAGTTCATAGTAACAGTTACCTTTTTAGTATTGGTATCTTCGCTACCTCCGCTTTCTACAATATTACCGTTTATATCTCGTTGAATATTTTCTAGTTTAATTTCTCTGGTATAGGAGTCGTCATCGGATACTGTTTCAATTCCAAAGGCAAGATACCACCTCCCTTGGGTAGAAGAATATTCTAAATGGAGAGGCTCATTATTGGTAAGCCCTACTGGAAATTCTGTCCAACAACTACTAAAATTGTTTAAAAGAGTGCATGGCTGGTTGTCTTGTGTTCTAGTACACAGATCTCCAACGCAATTATCTACACTACATTTGCAGGCAAACTGATCGTTTTTTATTCCGGTAACAATTTCCATAGACTGTTTGGCGAAGGCCAAGGCTTTTTCTTTTCCTTCACTCGCTGAATTCATCCGATGGACATAAGAGATAGAGCCGCCGATGCTGTAAACCAAAACGCCGGTAATGGCAATACTGACGATTACCTCTATCATACTGAATCCATTTTTGGTAAATTTTGGCATAAGTCTATTATTAAAGGGATATTTTTCCGCCGCTGGCAACGGAGATTGTTTTTTGCTTTCCGCCGGGAAATCCGACGATGATCTCGGCGTCTTCGGTTAACCCACTCAGTTTTTGAAAATTCAATTCGGTTATTACTTCTTGTGTTCCATCTTCTCTGGTTCCGGTTACGCTGATTATGGCTATGCCGTTTTTCAGATTATACTCGGCGTCCGTTGTACTGTTGGGCCCCCATTCGCCGCTGAACAGCAAATACTGATCAGACTGGTCGCCGAAATGAACGCCCCATGGCTTGTTGTCTTGGGAAGAAATCGCCCGGTTCTGAGCAACACGTAAAGTATCTGCAATTTCCTTAGTAGAGGTATCCAGAAAAACGTTCTGGTTGATAGAATGGTAGGAAAGCAAAGCAATGGAAGCCAGAATTGAGATAATTCCAATCGCAACGACTAACTCCATTGCGGTAAAACCTTTTGTAATATTGTAGTTCATATTTAAATTGTTTCCGTAAATTTCCAAATAGGGGTCAACACCGAAACGGCAACAAAGGCAACGGCCAAACCCACGAAAAGCAATAAGAACGGTTCAATAACTGATGCTAAATTAGTCATTGTCGCAGCAACTGATTTTTCATAAAAATCTGCCAGCTTTTTTAACATTTGGGTGAGTTTACCAGACTTTTCTCCCACCTCAATCATACGCAATGTTATTGCGGGATACAGGGTGGGATAACCCTTTAAGACTTCCGCGAGCGGGATACCCTTTTCAATAAAGCGTACTCCTGACTTTAACGATTTTTGATAATGGCTATTACTTGATACCTCCGCCGATAATTTTAAGGCGACATCAATTGATACTCCACTCATCAATAAAGCATTTAATGATCTAGCAAATCGCGCCAGATTAAATTTGATAATAATCTGATTCAATTGGGGTATCTTTAATAATAAAGAATCCCAACGCCATTTTCCTTTGGGAGTCTTTTTCAATTTTCTGAAAATAATCACTAAAATAATTATCACGGGGATCAGCAACAACCCAAAATTCAAAAGAAAGTCGCTTATTCCTATAAGAATTCTGGTCGCCAGCGGCAACTCTACGTCGTATTCCTTTAAAATACTTGAAATCTTGGGAACAACAAACACCATCATGAATATCACCATAATAAACAGGGCGCTGACAATAATGCTGGGGTAGATCATTGCTCCCCTTGCTTTTACTTTTAAATCATAATCGCTTTCTAACTGGTCTAATAAATAGGAAAGAACTTCATCAAGTTTTCCGCTCATTTCTCCTACTCTAATTAGATTAATATAGAAACTAGAGAAATATTTATCATAGTGCGAGAGTGCATTGTAAAAGCTTTGTCCTTTTTGAAGTCTTTGATAAATATCCAGTAAAATTTCTTTAAACTTCAAATTGGTTACCTGCTCTGAAGTAATTTTTACCGCTTGATCAAGAGCAATTCCCGATTCCATCATGGTATACAAATGCCTAGTAAAGAAAATAATGTCCAGTCTTGTAACATTTTTAAAAATATTATTAAACTTGGCAAAGCGAGAGGTTTTCTCCTGATTAATATTAACAATTAAAAAACCTTCTTTTTCCAGTTCAGCAATCGCCTTTTTCTCACTTTTTGCCTCAATTTTTCCTTTTACAAAGGAATTTTTACTGTCTAAAGCGGTATATTTAAACAATGTCATTGTTTTTGGCTACCCTTAATAGTTCTTCAAAGGTGGTAACTCCGGTGAATACTTTTAGCAAACCATCCTCGGTCATCGAGAGAAAATTCTGTTTTTTAGCTATTTTCTCAATCGCATCAGCGGAATGGTCCTTTAATATTGCATCGTATATTATTTGATCCACTCTCAGCACTTCATAAATACCGATTCGGCCTTGATATCCGGTATAACTGCATTTGGCACAACCTTTGCCTTGATAATAGCGGATATCCTCAGCAGATTTATTCTGACCAGGTGAAAGCAACTTCATCTTTTTAAGCTTTTTAAATGTTCCCTCAATATCAAAATGAGTTCGGTATCTTTCCAAAAGCCTTTGTTTAGAGCTTGCCGTTCTTTTGCAATTGGTACAGATTTTTCTTACCAGCCTCTGACTGATAATTAGATTTACTACTGATGCGGTTAGAAATGGCTCCACTCCCATTTCAATCATCCTCTGGATTGCTAAAAAGGAATTATTGGTATGTAAAGTAGAAAGGACCAGGTGTCCGGTCATGGCTGTATTTACCGCAATGTCTGCCGTCTCCACATCACGGATTTCGCCAACCATTAATATGTTGGGATCCTGCCGCAATAAGGATCTAAGTCCATTGGCAAATGTTAGGCCAGCGGTTGGATTAATTTGGGTTTGATTTATTCCTTCGATACCGTATTCAATCGGATCCTCGATAGTACAGATATTTACCGCTTCTTTATTAAGGATGCGAATCATGGAATAGAGAGTGGTTGTTTTACCGGAACCAGTTGGTCCTGTTACTAGAATCATTCCGTAAGGTTTCTGAATTTCTCTCTTTACTATTTGTAAATCTCTTTGATTCAAACCGAGTTTCGATAAATTGAACTGCCTCTCTTTGACATCTAACAGACGCATGACAATTTTGGCACCATTCAAAGTCGGGATAACTGAGACCCTTACTGCGACTTCTCGATCTTTATAAGCATACTTAAACCGACCGTCTTGCGGAACATTGTGCTCATCAATTTTTAAATTGGACATAATTTTTATCCGCGTTTCCAACGGCGGCAACACTTCTTTAGGAAGTTCGACAACTTTTTTCAGCATCCCGTCAATTCTGAAACGAATAATAATCTTGGGAGAACTTGGTTCAAAATGAATATCAGACGAAGAGCGGTTTAAGGCCTGCTCAATAATATTATTCACCATTTTGATAATAGGAACATCCTGGGCCAGTTTCTCGGCACTTTCCTTTTTAGCAAGAGTATTGCTGATACTCTCTTTAATGATTCGGTCGAACTCTTCAGTAATTTCACTCTTGTACCTCTTTAAGGCATGCTCAATATCTTGAGGGGTGGTAATATAAACTTTTGGTTCGAACCCAGTTTTTCTTTTAACAAATTCAATAGTCTGGAGGTTATCAGGATTAGTGGTAGCTACATTTATAACATTTTCAATTTTCTTAAAAACAATAATGGAATGCTGCTCAGCAATCTCTTTAGGAATCATATTAAGAACATACGAAGCAATTACTTTTTTTTGTAACGAAACTGATGGAACTCCATGGAATTTTGCAATTGCTTTTAATAACTTATCACGAGGTATCCCGTCTAGATCGAACAGTGCCTCATTAATATGGCGGTTGTCTCGTTTGGCGGCAATTGAGGCTTCTCTAAATTGGTCTCTGGTAAGATATTTCTTTTTTTCCAGTTCTCTCCAAATTTGATTCGGCTTAGTCTTTTTAAAAACCAAGTTAAACATATTTTTGTATTTATTATTAAATAATCAAAAACCCGCACCTTCTTTTATTTTATTAGGCCTGATTTTTGTCTTTATATTTATTGTTTTTTTAGTCTCTAATCTTGACCAAATACTCCATTTTTGTCAATAGCAGACTCATCATCTATTCGGCTTGAGCCATATTGGACTAATACTATCATCATTTGCTAAAAACCTCTATTACAGTTTAAAAACAGGTTATCCACAAGCGCGGTAATAATTATTTTCTCTGTTGTGTTTTGATTAATAAGATCCTGGCCAAAATTAAGGGTTTAAAGGTGAGTTTGGTGAATATTAACAACAGAGTATCTGGTATGGCCAGGAACTCAAGGATTTCCATGATCGAAGTCATATAGCTATTAGTTTGGAAATTCCTAAGTCCCCGGGTTCGTTCTTCACCAAGATGGAATACCCGCTTCTTTCGGGAAAAGTATCTCTCGATTTCAGTGCGTTGGTTTAGAAGCTTTGAATCTAAGCATCGTTCCTTAGCTTTTTGATGATAGTTGTATGATTTCTTTTGTTCTTCTAAAGTTAATTTCTGGGTTGTCTTTCTGATCGGTATAGCTATTCTACAGAATCGCCACTTCTGTTTAGTTTGCCAGACCAGGTCTTGCGAATCATAACCTTTGTCTGCTGCTAAGGATTGCGCTTTCCAACCCTTAGGACCTGCTCGAATTAGCTTTTCTCCTAGGACGATGTCAGCTTGGGCGCCTCCGCTTACAGTTTGCAATAACGGCAATCTCGTCTCAAAATCAATGATTTGGTGTAGTTTAAAGCCGTTTTTCTCTTTGTAGCCTGAATACTCCGAACCCTTCTCATCTTTCCCTGAATAGGTCTTAACGAATGAGGAATCTAGAATTAGATTTAAATCTTGCAAGTTTTCAGCAATTACCCTAGTTAAGCTTTTGAAAACCTTAGTAAACCATCGTTTCTTAACCAGCCTTTGTCGAAATTTGATGAAGGTTGAGTAGTCAATCTTAG
>PEXU01000005.1 GCA_002774635.1 Candidatus Kerfeldbacteria bacterium CG08_land_8_20_14_0_20_40_16
CCCGAGCGTTCAGTTTTTGTTCTGCCGAGCGAAGCTCGGCAATCAGTCGGGATTTTGTTCAAAATGAGTTCTGACTTTTTCCAACAAACACCACCACCAAACTGATTCGGAAAAATATTAATAGATAAAGAGTACCCTACTAAAGGGGGAGGTCTAGGATTTGCCGCCACCTTCTTAATGAAAAATATGCAAAGAAGGCGGCATCCCGCTAAAGCGGCGATGAACCCCCTCATCTCCACCAGACATAGGTGAGTTTGGGAAAAACGAAGTGTAACTAAAAGGAACAATTCCTAAAATTAAGTAAGTGGTCTGTTAAAAATTCAGTTGTTCTACGTGGAACTTAAAGTGGCAGGGGATTAACTTGACACCTCTTTACCATAAGAGTTACAATAGAATATACCCCTAGGGGGTATATATTTATATGGTTAAGCAAGAAAAACAGTCCAACATCCAGTCCCAACTCCATCGGATTATTGGTCAACTGCAGGGGCTAGAAAAAATGATTAAGGAAAAACGGGACTGTGAGGAAATCATTATCCAATTAATGGCCGCCCGGGCCGCGTTAGAGAAATTGGGAGTATTAATTTTGCATGATGAATCCAGCCATTGCTTTATCAATCAAAAGAATCCCCAAAAAAAATTACAGCATTTAGAAAAAATAACCGCTAATTTATTCAAACTAACTTAAGATTAAAAAAGAAAAAATATGCCAGAAATAAAAATTACCGATCAAAACTTTGAGGAGGAAGTAATAAAATCCAATCAGCCGGTACTGGTAGATTTTTGGGCAGAATGGTGTGGACCTTGCAAAGTAATGTTGCCGGTTATTGAAGAGTTAGCTAAGGAATACGAAGGAAAGCCGGTAAAAATCGGCAAGATGAATGTAGACGAAAATCCTCAAACGGTGGGAAAGTTCGGAATATTAAGTATCCCCACTTTTATTCTTTTTAAGGATGAAAAACCGATTAATCAGCAAGCTGGCGCACTCCCTAAAGAAAAGCTAAAAGAATTAATTGATCAAATTCTCTAATTTTTCTATCCATGCAGAAAAAAGAGTTTGATCTTATCATCATTGGTGCCGGAGCAGCTGGTTTAACGGCTGCTATTTATGCTGCTCGCCGAACCTTAACCACCCTGGTATTAACAAAGGATATTGGCGGCCAAGCCAATCTGGCCTCCCATATTGAAAATTATCCGGGCTATGACTCAACGGACGGATTTGAATTAATGGATAAGATAAAAAAACAAGCGGAAAAGTTTGGTGCCCGGTTTCTTATGCAAGAAGTGAAAGAGATAAAGAAGCAAGATAAATATTTTCAAATTATAACCACTCAAAGTAAATTTACGGCACATGCGATCATTCTTGCTTTCGGACTCACTCCTCGTGATTTAGGCGTTCCCGGAGAACAGGAATTAAAAAATAAGGGAGTCTCTTATTGTATCAATTGTGATGGCCCGCTGTTTAAAGAAAAAACAGTAGTAGTGGTGGGTGGAGGAAATTCAGCTTTGGACGCGGCAGAATATTTGTCAAAAATCGCAACACAAATTTATCTCATTAACCGAGGGGATTCCTTTCAAGGAGAACGATGCTTAGTAGAGCGGATAGAAAAAATGAAAAATATAAAGGTCTTTTCTAATTCAGAGGTATCAGAGATAGAAGGAGAAAACAAAGTTGCTTCCGTGCGGGTAAAAAATAATCAGACTACCCAAGAACAAGAGCTTTTTTGCGATGGAGTTTTTGTCGAAGTGGGCTATGTTGCCAAGACAGACCTGGTTAAAGATTTAGTAGAATTAAATGAACGGAGACAAGTAAAAATTAATCGTAATTGCGAAACCTCCTGCCCGGGAGTGTTTGCCGCGGGAGACGTAACGGATATTGCTTATAAACAAGTGGTGATTGCTGCCGGAGAAGGGGCGAAAGCGGCTCTTCAGGCTTATCAGTATCTTCAACAGAAACAAGGAAAATCAGTTAAAGTTGACTGGGGAATATAGTTTAACATTAATAAAAACAAAAACAGTGAATCATATCCCCGTTTCTCAAAGGGCAAAAAACACTCCGGCCTCGCCGATCAGAAAACTTACTCCTTCAGCGAAAAAAGCCAAGGAAAAAGGAGTAAGGGTTTATCATCTTAATATCGGTCAGCCTGATTTTCCCGCGCCGCCGGAATTTTTAAAACAATTAAAAGGTTTTTCCCAAAAAGAAGTGACTTATGCTCCCTCGGAAGGATTGTCAGAAATGGTTGATGCTTGGAAAACGTATTATCATTCTCACGCTATCCCCTTTGAAAAAGAAGATATTATCGTCACAACGGGTGGAAGCGAAGCAATTCTTTTTGCTTTAATGGCTGTAGCTGATCCGGGCGACGAATTAATAATATTTGAGCCACTTTATACCAATTATCTCACTTTTGCCCAAGAAACGTCCGTCAAGTTGGTCCCCATCACAACTTATTTAAAGAATGGTTTCCATATTCCGAATAATCCGGAGATTGAGAAAAAAATTACCTCCAAGACAAAAGGAATTATAATTTGCAATCCTTCTAACCCTACCGGCACTGTTTACAAAAGATCAGAATTAAAAAGAATTGCCGAAATAGCCGAAAAACATAACCTGTTTGTTATTTCTGACGAGGTCTATCGGGAATTTGTTTTTAAGGTTCGTTCCATCAGTATGATGGAGTTTTCTTTCATCCGAGAACAATTAGTGATCATTGACAGCATCTCGAAACGTTTCAATCTTTGCGGGGCAAGGGTAGGATGCTTAGCTTCCAAAAACAAAAAAATAGTGGAAGCGGCATTAAAATTTGCCCAAGGGAGACTTGCTTCCCCAACCATTGAGCAGTTGTCCGCAGTCCCATTGTTAAAAAATTATAGAAAATATACCAAGTCAGTAGTAGAAGAGTATCGTAAAAGAAAAAATGCGGTAATTTCCGTTTTAAAAACAATACCCGGAGTTAAATTCTATCTTCCCGAGGGCGCATTTTATTTGATTGCGGAATTGCCGATCAGAGACGCTGAATATTTTTGCCGCTGGTTGCTAGAAGAATTTCAGGATCAAGGCGAGACAGTAATGTTTGCTCCGGCTCAAGGGTTTTATCAAACTCCCCAATTGGGCATTAAGGAAATACGAATCGCTTTTGTTTTAGAATCAAAGAAATTAAAACGTTCCATGGAAATACTTAAAATTGCTTTGGAAGAATATAAAAAATGAGTAGATTCATAATTAATTATTTACCAAACTAATATGAATTCTTTCGCTAATACGCTGGCCCAACTTAAAAAGGCGGCGGAGCTCATTAAACTTAATCCTAATATTTACGAAATTTTAAAAAGCCCCCAGCGCATTCTTCAGTTTTCTATTCCGGTAAAAATGGATGACGGAAAATGGAAAGTATTCGAAGGTTATCGGGTACAATACAATAATGCCCGGGGTCCTTTTAAAGGAGGAATCCGGTATCATCCTCAAGCCGACTTGAACGAAGTAAAAGCGCTGGCCGCCTTAATGACTTGGAAATGTGCCGTGGTCAATGTTCCCCTAGGGGGAGGAAAGGGGGGAATTAAAGTTGATCCCAAACTGCTTTCTAGTGGTGAATTGGAAAGACTAACCAGAGGCTATGTCCGGGCAATTAAAGACTTTATTGGTCCGGAAAAAGATATCCCTGCTCCAGACGTGAATACCAATCCAATGATCATGGGTTGGATGGCAGATGAGTATAGTCAATTAGTCGGACATCCCGTCCCCGGGGTAGTAACCGGAAAACCACTTTCTTTAGGAGGTTCTCAAGGAAGAGAAGCGGCTACCGGCCAAGGCGCCTTTTATCTTTTGCAAGAATTGGCCAAAAAACTGAAACTGAATCCTAAAAAAACCACCCTGATTATTCAAGGGTTCGGAAACGTAGGCTATCACTTTGCTCAACTGGCTTTTAAAGAAGGATATAAGATTATCGCAGTGGCGGATTCTAAAGGAAGCATCTATGATAAGCGCCACAAAGGAATGGATCCTAAAAATATCAGGCACACCAAACAGAGCCGAGGATTAATTGACGGATGCTATTGCGTTGGTACGGTGTGTGACTGTAAAAATTATAAGCGCGTTACCACCAAACAGCTTTTAGAACTGCCCTGTGATATTTTAGTTCCGGCTGCCTTAGAGAATCAAATCACCAGAGCTAATGCCGGAAAAATAAAAGCCAAGGTGGTGTTAGAATTGGCTAACGGTCCGGTGACTACCGAGGCGGACGAAAAATTGAATAAAAAGAGAATCACCGTGGTCCCGGATATTCTAGCCAATGCCGGTGGTGTCGCCGTTTCCTATTTTGAGTGGCTTCAGAATCTCCAAAACAGCTATTGGAGTGAGCAGGAAGTTAATAAGAAACTGGCGGAAATAATGGTTAAATCATTCCACGAAGTCTGGCAGCAGAAAGAAAAGCACAACACCGATTTAAGAACAGCGGCTTACGCGGTGGCCCTTAGCCGCGTGACCGAAGTAATGCAAGCGAAAGGGATTGGTTAGTCCGAAGTTAAATCAAGCTTTACGAATATTCTCTATTCAGGTTGATTAATTGGGATTATACTTAAGGTGCTATGAGCTTTCCCCATACCAGATACGAAAATAGTCTAAGGAAAAAGGGCTATCAGCTGATCGCTGGATTAGACGAAGCGGGCAAAGGAGCCTGGGCCGGCCCTTTGGTTGCCGCCAGTGTTATTCTTGCTCCGGAGGTAAAATTGACCGGTCTGAAAGAGTCGAAATTACTCACTCCCAGCCAGCGCAAGCAATTCTATTTAGAGATTACTAAAACCGCCGTCTGCTGGAGCGTAGGAATTATTTCGGAAAAAATGATTGACCGAATCGGCATTACTGCCGCCAATCATTTAGCCATGGAAAAGGCAATTAAAAATATGACCATCCAGCCGGACTATTTATTGATTGATTATATAAAGCTAAGTGGAGTTAAAATACCTTTTCGGGCAATGATTGACGGAGATCAGATAATTGCTTCGATCGCCGCTGCTTCGATAGTAGCCAAGGTTACTAGAGACTGCATAATGATTGCCGCCCACGAAGAATATCCTAAATTTGATTTTCATATTCATAAAGGATACGGAACTGACCGCCATCATCAATTAATTATTAGGCACGGAATTTGCGATCTTCATCGGCGTTCTTTTTCGCCGATCAAGGATCTACTTGAATAAGGATGAAAATTTGTCTATACTAAGATTGTAATTATAAAAAAATGGATCGAAAAGTTGCCGGCGGAAACGAATTATTAAACCCCGAGAGGATTCTAAAAGAAGTGGGGATAGGTTATGGTAATGTTGTGGGAGACCTGGGTTGCGGCGGAATGGGATATTTTACTCTTCAAGCCGGGAAATTGGTGGGGGACAAAGGGCAAGTTTATGCCGTGGATGTGGTTAAAACCGTTCTCCCCAGTATAGAAACTAGAGCTAAACTAGAAGGACTTAATAATATCAAGACGATCTGGTCTAATTTGGAAGTTTTGGGAGCCACCCGAATTAAGGAAAGTAGTTTAGATTTTACTCTAGTGATTAACGTTTTGTTTCAATCAAAAAAACAGCGGGAGATTTTGGAAGAGGCAATTAGATTATTAAGAAAAAACGGTAAGTTGGTGGTGGTTGATTGGAGTACTAGCCGGGCCCCTCTGGGGCCAGCAATAAAGGATCGAGTTCCTCTAGAAAAGATCGAAGCAATGGCTCAAAGCTTAAACCTAAAGAAAGAAAAGACATTTGAAGCGGGCCCCTACCATTATGGATTTGTATTTGTAAAGCAGTAATGATATAATGTGAAAGATTATTGGGCGTCCTCTTTCGGGAGGACGTTTTTGTTATGGATTTAGAAATAAAGGACATTGGGGATTTAGGAGAGAAAATAGCCGGCCAATATCTAAAAGACAAAGGCTATTCTATTTTAAGTAATCATTACACCACCCGTTGGGGGGAGATTGATCTTGTTGTTCAAGACCAGGAAGAGATAGTTTTTGTAGAAGTAAAGAGTAGGAGTAATCAACAATTTGGAATGCCGACGGAGTCAATCACGGAACAAAAACTCAATCGTCTAATAAAGACCATCCATTGCTATTTACAGGAGAAATGTTTTAATGAGGCAAGTTATCGTATTGATGTAATTTCCATAATTTTTTCTTCTGTTACGCCCCCCGCTATTCAACATCTCAAGAATATTACCCCCTTTCCAGAGCTTAATTATCCAAAAAACTACGATCAGGATTCACATTGTACAGTTAACAGTCAAGGGTAACACTTTCTA
The DNA here is from genome assembly GCA_002774635.1 of Candidatus Kerfeldbacteria bacterium CG08_land_8_20_14_0_20_40_16. Lineage (GTDB taxonomy): Bacteria > Patescibacteriota > Patescibacteriia > UM-FILTER-42-10 > UM-FILTER-42-10 > UM-FILTER-42-10. Next base: position 6,287 of record PEXU01000005.1, read on the forward strand.
GCTTTTCATGAGGAGTAATTCCGCCTAAAGATAAGTGAATCCTTTCAAAATTGTAGTA
>PEXU01000035.1 GCA_002774635.1 Candidatus Kerfeldbacteria bacterium CG08_land_8_20_14_0_20_40_16
GTTTTTGGGCATTTTTATACTCATTCATTAACTCTAGTAAAAAGTGCCAAAAGTGTTTAGACATTACCCAAATACATTGACAAAATAATTAAAAAATAGTATGATATAAATGTTATGGCTTTATCTTCAAGAATGCAAAATTTAGCAAAGCAGAGTCTAATCAAAAATCCCTCTATTTCTAGAGACAGCCTTCATGATGTTGCTTCTAAAATGATGGGCAAAAAGGGAGTAACCAGTTCGGTTAAAAAAGTACTTAAAGATACCGGCCATTTTTACGGGTCTCAACGAATGAACAAACACCAATACGGCCAGGCAATCAGAAAAATATCAGAAGAACTAAAGAAACAAGGGATAAAGGAAAATAGTTTTGCCAAGAAAATTGGAGAATCGTTAAGAAGCCAGCAAGGACTTGTTAGGGGGAGTGAGGCCGAAAAAATATTCGAAAAGGATATTCAAAGAGAACTAGCGGCGGGCGAATCAACAGAAATGGATCCTGAGACTAGAAATCGGTTGCGAACTAAGCTAATGCAGGGTCAAAAACTTACCAAGCGTGATTTAAAAGGGGTGCCAGAAGAAGAATTAGATAAACTAAAGGGTATGATCGAGGCGTTAAAACACATCCATCAGCGGGAAAGAGCAGAAGATATTGAACGGGAAGCGAAAAGTCAAACTGACGAGAAAAAACTGCGAGAAGAAATTCAATCCTCAGCCAGTTCCAGTCAGAATGAAGGTAAAAAGGAACCGGATAGTGGTGGAATCGCTAGTCCAAAACGGCAATCTACTGTGCCGCTTCAAGGCGGCTTCGGAAACGGCAGCAACCTGGAACGCCGGGAAACTAGGGAACAATTTTCTATTTTAGAATCAGGCTCGGAACTGAAAAAAGCATCTTCCCGAAGCGAAGAAAATTCAGATACACCCCCGGTTAATCAGGAACCTTCGTCGGATGACGAAGAAGGGGGGGTCTCTGATATGGAAATAGGCTAAAATGGCAGAAAAACAACCCATTTTTAAAGGGTCTTTTTTTATTTCCCGATCTTTACCTTAAGCTGTTTTTATGCTATTCTAAACTCAAATTAATAGACTAAATTTCGCAAGAGGATATGTATATTACATGGTTTGGACAAAGCTGTTTTAAAATTCAATCGGGCGAGGTGACGTTGATTACGGATCCGGTGGGAAAACAAAATGGATTGAAAACACCCCGTTTTTCTAAGGTTGATATTATTACCGTTAGCAGAAAAGAAAGTGATTTGAGCAAAATAAAATCAGAAGCACTGATTATTGATAAACCTGGGGAATATGAGGTAAAAGGGATATTTATTCAAGGAATCCCCGTTAATCAGAACCAAGGAAAAGAAATCGCAGTTGTTTATTGGCTAGAGATTGAAAATATAACTTTAGGCCATTTAGGTTCTCTTAACACTACGCCGGAAGATGAAGAACTGGAAAAATTGGAAGGATTGGATATTTTGTTTGTCCCAGTGGGAGGAAATGCCGTGCTGGATGTTAAAAAAGCGTCGCAAGTAATAAGCCAAATTGAACCTCGGATTGTTATTCCAATGTACTATAAAATACCGGGAGTAAAAGAAAAATTAGATTCCGTAGAAAATTTTTGTAAGGTTATGGGAGTAAAATCTTCAGAAAAAATTGATCGATTCAGAATTCAAAAAAAAGATCTCCCTCAAGAGGAAATGAAAATAATCGTACTTCAAAACCAGTAAAGGACTATTATGAAATCATTAGATTCGGCCAAAAAAACTGCGCGCAAAAAGATAGTTAAGAAATCTTCTGATAAAAGTATTAGGGATAGTAATCTAAAATCTCAAAAGAGTGAAAAAAAATACCCCTCCTCTTTTTCGGAACAGGAACAGACTAAAAGGTCAATGCTTTGGTTATTAGTGGGAGGAATGATGGTGATTGTTGTTGTGGGATGGGTATTTTTTTTAAGGATACAAATTGCTTCTAATCTTAATAAGGGCGGAGGGTTTTCAGAAATTAGTGGAACAATCAGTAAGATATTCAATAGCATTGGTGAAGGAATGGATAATTTTAGCAGTACTCTTTCTTCTAAATTAGAGTCTCTCAATTCTGAATCAGAAGAGCAAAGTTTAGAAGAAGCACAAATTAGAGAATTAGAAAAGAAAGCTTTTCCTCAATTTGAAAATGAAAATACTAACAATTAAATAGTTTAGAGCTAATTCAAATCAATGGTTGATGTTAAAAAGAAACCGAATAGCAGTTCAGCTAGGGTAGTTGATCGTCAGATTACTGACGAAATGAAAGAATCCTATCTGGATTATGCTATGTCGGTTATTGTTGCTCGAGCTCTTCCTGATGTGCGAGACGGATTAAAACCAGTACACCGTCGGATTCTCTATGCGATGTGGGATTTAGGACTGAAGTCTACCGCTAAGTTTAGAAAGTCAGCTACAGTGGTCGGTGAAGTATTAGGAAAATATCATCCGCACGGTGACGTGGCCGTTTACGATTCATTAGTAAGATTAGCGCAAGTTTTTTCTCTTCGTTACCCCCTGGTCGACGGCCAGGGTAATTTTGGATCAATGGATGGCGATGCGGCAGCGGCGATGCGTTATACCGAAGCCAAATTAGATTCCATATCAGATGAAATTTTATCAGACATTGAAAGAGAGACGGTGGATTTTGTTCCTAATTACGATGCCTCTAAGCAAGAGCCTACCGTTCTTCCCGCCAAACTTCCCAATCTGCTACTTAATGGAACAATGGGAATTGCGGTTGGAATGGCCACTAACATTCCACCGCACAATCTGGGAGAATTAGTAGACGGCATCATTCACGTGATTGACAATCCCAAAGCAACCGTAGAGGATCTTTTAAAATTCATTAAAGGCCCTGATTTTCCCACGGGAGGCAGTATTTATAACATTAATGATATAAAACAAGCTTATGCTACTGGCAAGGGTGGCATTGTGATGCGTGCCAAAACCGAGATTATAGAAGAAACCAACGGAACTTTTAGAATTATTGTTACTGAAATTCCTTATCAAGTGAATAAAGCTGATTTAATTACAAAAATCGCCCAGCTGGTCCAAGACAAAAAAATAGAAGGCATTAGGGATCTAAGAGATGAATCGGATCGAGAAGGGGTAAGGATCGTAATTGATTTAAAGAAGGATTCATATCCTAAAAAAATATTGAATCGGCTTTTTACTCATACGGCTCTGCAAGACACTTTTCATGTTAATATGCTGGCTTTGGTAGACGGAATCCAACCTCGGGTTTTGAATCTCAAGATGATACTTGATGAGTATATTAAGCATCGTCAAATTGTGGTAAGAAGACGAACCCAGTTTGATTTACAGCACGCTGAAGAAAGAGCCCATGTTTTGAAAGGATTAAAGATCGCCCTTGATCATCTGGATACAGTAATTAAATTAATCAAACATTCCAGAGATAAAGAAGAAGCCCACAAACAGTTAATGAAACGGTATAAACTGAGCGATAAGCAGGCCACGGCTATTTTAGAAATGAAATTGCAGCAACTAGCTGGATTAGAAAGATTGAAAATTGAGCAAGAACTACAAGAAAAGATTAAGTTAATAAAGGAATTAAAAAGCATTTTGGCTTCACCTAAGAAAATACTGGCGATCATTAGAGAGGAATTAACAAATTTAAAAAACAAATATAGCGATGAGCGCCGGACCCAGGTGTTTCCTAATCCAGTAGATAAGTTTACCCAAGAGGATCTTATTCCTAAAGAGCCAACGATGATTGTGGTAACCAGAGATGGTTATATCAAACGGCAAGCTCCAAGTATGTTTAAGACCCAAAGCCGAGGAGGAAAAGGAGTAATTGGTCTGATCACCAAAGAACAGGATGTTGTCGAACATATCTTTTCCACTAATACTCATGCTGATGTTCTCTTTTTCACCACCCGAGGAAGAGTATTCCAGTTAAAAGCATACGATATCCCTTCTGTTTCCCGAACAGCTAAGGGCCAGGCATTAGTCAACTTTTTACAGCTTGCTCCAGAAGAAAAGGCAACCGAAGCAATCCCTCTAGAGGATCTTTCTAATTATAGATATTTAGTAATGGTTACTAGACTGGGGATAATTAAAAAGGTTGATATCCAAGATTTTGTCAAAGTCCGTCGATCGGGATTGATTGCCATTAAACTAAAGAAGGATGATAATTTGGAATGGGTTAAACCATCTTCTGGTAAAGATGAAATAATATTGGTTACCGCTTCTGGTCAGTCAATTCGATTTAAAGAAAAAGATATTAGACCAATGGGGAGAAATGCGGCCGGTGTTCGCGGAATCCGATTAAGGAAAAACGATCAAACCATTGGAATGGATATTATTTTTGAAGGGAAAACCCACGCCAAGGAACAATTGCTAGTAGTAATGGAAAATGGGTTTGGCAAACGGACTAACCTGAACAATTATAAGGTGCAAAGACGAGGAGGATCAGGAGTTAAAACCGCAAAAATTACCGAAAAGACAGGTAATGCCGTAATGGCTTTCATTGTGAATGCGCAGCTAGAAAAGGAAGATCTGGTGATTATTTCTAATAAAGGGCAGGTTATTCGTCTTCCCCTAAAAAGCGTTTCGGTTTTAGGACGGGCTACTCAAGGGGTAAGATTAATGCGGTTTAAAGAAAAAGATAACCAAGTAGCTAGCGTTACCTTTGTTTAAGAAGACGCTTGTAAATTATAAATATCCAGGTTAAAATTCTATTAATTAAAAGACATGGGATTACCATCCAAAAAATTAACCAAAAGTTCCAAGCGACGGAGAGCAAGTCATTTTGCCTTACGGCCTGTTGCTATTACTAAATGCACGAAATGCAAGAAGCCGGTGAGGCCACACCATGTCTGTCAATTTTGTGGAACATATGCGGGCCGAGAAGTTATAAAAATAAAATCTAAGCTGGATAAAAAGAAAAAGAAAAAGAAAGAAGAAAAAGATAGAACAAAAGAGGAGGAACGGAAAAATAAGAAAAAGTAATAAAGAATTACTAATTTCTCCCGCTCATGAGCGGGATCCCGCTTGAGCGGCGATAACGACTAATTAAATCCTCAATATTCAATTATCAAATGATTAAAATTGGACATTTCAGCATTTTTAAATTAGTCATTCATCATTACTATGTCTAACCGTCATCTTGCCAGAACAATTGCAATGCAGAGCCTGTACGAATGGGATTTTAAGGGAATGGTTCAAGAAAAGTTGCCTCAGATCCTAAAGCACAATTTGAAAGAATTTGCTCCTGATTTTGATGATAAGGGTTTTGCGGAAAGTATTGTTAAGGGAGTGGTGGATCACTTAAAAGAAATAAACAATCTAATTACCAAATATGCTCCAGAATGGCCCTTGGAACAGATTACTATTGTCGATCGTAATGTTTTAAGAATCGGTATATTTGAACTAAAATTCTCGCCAGAAATACCCCCTAAAGTTGCTATTAACGAAGCAATTGAATTAGCAAAAACCTTTGGTGGCGAATCCTCCGGGAAATTTGTAAATGGAGTTTTAGGAACAATTTTTAAAAAGATGGAAAATGGAGAAGAAAAGAAACAAAAAGACAGCCAGTAAAAAATAATTTAAGTTATCTTTTTTATCTGTCTTAATCCCTCTTAAGGAGCGATTAAGACAAATGAAGAAGGTTGAAGAGAGGAAAATGAAAAGGATGAAGGACTTTTCAAAATTAGAGGAAAAACTGGGAGTAAAATTTTCCAATATAGAGCTTCTTCGACAAGCATTAGTACATCGTTCTTATTTAAATGAACATCCTCGTTTCCCCTTAGGACACAACGAAAGATTAGAGTTTTTAGGAGATGCAGTTTTAGAGTTAATCGTAACAGAGTATCTTTATAAAAATTATCTTAAACCAGAAGGCGACTTGACTAACTGGCGGGCTAGTCTAGTAAAAAGTGAACAGTTAGCAAAAGTAGCGGAGGAGTTAAATATCGGGGACTATCTTTTTTTAAGTAAAGGAGAATCGCAAGATAAAACGCCCATGGCAAGACAGACAATACTGGCTAATGCTTTAGAAGCGATTATTGGAGCAATTTATTTGGATCAGGGAGCTAAAACCAGCAGAGAGTTCATTAAAAGGAATATTATAGTTAACTTAGATAACATACTAGCAAATCATCTTTACAATGATCCCAAAAGCAATTTTCAGGAAATAAGCCAAGAGAAGACGGGAATCACGCCTGTTTATAAGGTGGTAAAGGAAAGCGGCCCGGATCATCAAAGAGTTTTTACCGTCGGTGTATGGCTAGGCGAGAAGATGATTGCTAAAGGGAACGGCTCTAGCAAACAAAAAGCTCAAATAGAAGCGGCAAAATCTGCTCTTAAAACAAAAGGATGGTGAATTAATTCTTCCTCGCTATGACTTTTTCTCATTTAGTGATAGTGATAATCAGCCTGCTAATTATGTTGTCTGGATTGATCGGGGTGATTCTCCCCTTTTTCCCAGGAATTATCTTAATTTGGGTTGTTCTTTTTATTTACTCCAGTATCACTCAATTCCAGGTAGTCACCCTTGATTATCTTTTTTTAGCCACTCTAATCGCTTTTATTGCTTTATTTCTGGATTACGTTGCTGAATATTGGGGAACAAAAAGGTTTAATGCAAGCATCTGGGGTGTCGGAGGAGCAATTATGGGAGGTATTCTTGGTTCCGTATTTGGTTGGCTACCCGCTCTGTTCATTGGGCCTTTTGTAGGCGCGATGGCTGGCGAGGTGTTTTCCGGACGGGATGAAATATTCAAGATCGAGCTAAAAACTTATACCATTATTGGTTTTGTCGGAGGAACCCTGATTAAAGTATCAGCCGGAGTAGCAATGATTGGCCTCTTTATTTATAAAATAATTCAAAATTTTTAAGATCGTAGCTAATCTAGTAAAAAATTACTATTTAACAATTAAAATCTTCTACTAGAGGATATTTTAATCTAACTTATGTATCTAGAAAAACTGGAAATCCAGGGTTTTAAATCTTTCTCGAATAAAACGGTATTAGAGTTTGACAAAGGGATTACCGCGATTGTTGGTCCTAATGGCGCGGGGAAATCTAATATCGCCGATGCTGTGAGATGGGTCCTGGGAGAACAGAGTCTAAAATTATTAAGAGGGAAAAAATCTCAGGATGTTATTTTTTCAGGATCGGGAAAAAAATCACGGTTGGGAATGGCAGAGGTAAGCATTTACATTAATAATCGGGACGGTAGCGCTCCCATTGAATATTCCGATTTAGTAATTACTCGCCGTATTTATCAAAACGGGGAAGGTGAATATTTTATTAATCGCAAAAAAATACGTCTGCAGGACATTCTATTTTTAGTGGCCAAAGCTAATTTCGGACAAAAAAGTTATAGTGTTATCGGTCAAGGAATGATTGAAAGAGTACTTACTTCCTCGTCCCAAGAAAGAAAAGAATTTTTTGACGAAGCCGCAGGAGTAAAGCAGTATCAAATAAAAAAAGAACAAGCTGATACTAAACTAGTGCGTACTAGAGAGAATTTGGGACAAGCCGGAATATTATTACAAGAAATAGAGCCTCGTCTGCGTTCTCTAACTCGTCAAGTAAGAAGATTAGAAAGAAGAGAATTGATCGAAGCGGATTTAAAAAACATCCAGCGGACTCATTACTATCTGCAATGGAGAGAGCTAGATCAAAAATATTTGGCGCTAAAAGAAAATTTCAAGAATCAGAATTCCCAATTAGAAAAATTAGAATCTGAAAAATCAGAGATCCAAAAAAAGATTAGCGTTATCGCTCAAGAGGACACTCGGACCCAGCTTTTTCATAAATTTCAGGCGGAATATCAAACCTATCAGGAAGAAAAAAACAAACTTCTGCAGGAAGAGGCCGTTTTAAAGGGCAAAACCGAGCTGAATTACTTTCAAAAAGGGAAAGGTGAAATTGCTTGGTTAGAAAATAAAAAATCTGAATTAGAACAAACTCAAAAAAATGGCCGTAAGGAAATAGAAGAACTCCGACCGAAATATCTTAAAGAAAAAGATTTTCTGGAACAGCAGTTGGTGGAGCAGAAAAGAATAGTAGAAGAATTTTCCCAGTTAGAGCGGGCGATCGAAGATGGTTTCCAGAAACTCCACAAAAAGCCGGAGCTGGACTTACCATTTATCCAAGATTCCATTGAAAAAATATACTTGGAACAAAAGGGATTTTGGGAGAAAGTAGAAAAAATACAGCAAGTGAAAGAAATTGCAAAACTACGTCGAGAAGCAAATAGTATAATAAGACAGTTAGAAAGCTTAAGAGATCAAATTAGGAATATTAGAACCGATCAAGAAATTGAAGATCTGCCTGGTCTTCAAAAAAGCCTCACTAATCTTTTAAAAACAAAGGATAACTTAGTAAATGAAATAAACAGCAGAAAGATTAAGATTCAATCGATGCAGGAAAAGTTAGATTTATTAGACAGAAAGAATAGTGATAGCGATGAAGAATTTAAAAAAATAGAGCGCGAACTAAGGATAGCCGAAGCATCAACCAAAGATCCAGAATCAATGAAGGAGTTATGGAAAGAGGAGAAAAATGATTTACAGATAAAACTGACTCAATTGGAAAGTAAAATTGGTATTGTTCAGAGTAAGTTGGATTCCTTCAATAAAGAGGAACAGACTAAGAAAGACGAATTACTAAAACAGCAGGGTGAAATTCAAGAACTGCAGATTAAAATAAATAAAATCTCAAATGAGATAAATAACGACAACATTGAAATTGCTAAGATAGAAACAAAGCAAGAAGATTTAGAAAGAGAAATTAATGAAAACTTGGGTTTAGACGAACTTCGAATTATTAAAGAAAACAAAATAGCCACTGATCCGGAAATCAAAAAAATCATTCCTTCCGAGAGAGAAGAAAAAATTAAACGGCTAAAAAACCAGCTGGATTTGATTGGAGGTATTGACCCCGCTATCCAAGAAGAGTATCAAGCTACCTCCGAAAGATATAATTTTCTCACTTCCCAAATTAATGACCTTGAAGCGGCCACCTGTTCTTTAGAGAAAATAATCGAGGAACTAGAAGAAAAAATAAAAAAGCAGTTTAGAGAAGCATTCAATAAAATAAATCATGAATTTAGTAAATATTTCAAACTCTTGTTCGACGGCGGAAAAGCCTCCTTAACTCTTAGAAAAGAAGAATTAGTACTTCCTCAGGAAAAGGAAGAATTAGAAGAAAGAGAAGAACAATCACTGGAACCAACTGAAGAGGGAACGACTAAACCACAGATGACTAAAAAAGAGAAAGTGGTTACCGGAATTGATATCCAAGCTTGTCCCCCTGGAAAAAAACTTTCCGACCTCAACATGTTATCGGGCGGTGAAAAAGCATTAACTTCCATTGCGTTGATCTACGCTATTATTGCTAATAATCCTCCCCCCTTTGTTATTCTAGATGAAGTTGATGCCGCTTTAGACGAAGCAAATTCCATTAAATATGCTAAAATTCTAGAACATTTGGCGCATAAAACCCAATTTGTAACTATTACTCATAATAGAGCGACAATGCATCAGTCCGCGATTCTATACGGCGTGACAATGCAAGAGGAAGGAATCTCTAAATTGCTTAGTGTAAAGATGGAAGAGGTGGATAAAATGAGAGAATTAACAAAAAATAGTTTTTAGGATTAGGGAGCTTACTTTTATTTTTATTCTTAATCTAGGTGATTTAATTATCAAGCATTGACACGGCAGCAGTTATTGGTTAATATCACTTACATACTTATCCGCAATTACTTACTTAAAGAATAAATATGTTAGTTATTCGTCTTAAAAGAATAGGAAAGAAAAATAAAGCGCAGTATCGAATGATAGTACAGGAAAAATCAAGAGCAACTGCCTCTCGTTTTTTAGAAGAGGTAGGATTATATAATCCTCATAATGATCCGGGAGTAGTTGAAATAAAGGAGGATAGAATAAAACACTGGCTTTCTCAAGGAACTCAAGTCTCTCCAACGGTTCATAATATTCTGATAAAAAATAAAATCATAGAAGGAAAGCCAATTCCACTTGGTAGACCCAAGAAGAAAGCGAAGCAAGCAGAAGAAGAAAAACCCGCATCCGTTGAAACAATTGGTAGTAAAGAAGCCAACAAAGATGAAAAAGCTTTGCCGGCAGAACCTGAGAAAACGGCCGGGGCAAAAGAGCCTAAGCAAAAAAAAGAAGCAAGGGAAGAAAAATCAGAAAAGAAAGAGATTATTGCCCAAAAAGAATTTAAAAAGAAATCAGAGAATCAGGAAGGCAAGTAATTAAATACCATCATTGACAGATAAAGCAATTCAGGTATATTTAGAGTTGAAGTCTCTGTTCTGGTATTCCGAAATAGCAAAAAGGAAACTAGAGCTAAAGGTCGGCAGGGAGAAAGAGTTTACTACACACTTAATCAGTAACTTAACAAGGAAATGGCAGAAAGACACCAAGATCAAGAGTTTGTAGAATTCGTCGTAAAAGCATTGGTGGATAATCCTAGTGCAGTCCAAGCCGAAAGGACAGTTGATGAAATGGGAGTACTAATTACTCTCAAAGTTGACCAAAAAGACCTAGGACAAGTGATTGGACGAAACGGACAGACGGCAAAGTCCATTCGGACCCTTCTTCGGGTAGTAGGAGCAAAAAATCAGGCAAGAGTTAATCTAAAAATCTACGAGCCAGAAGGATCACGCGGTCCACGAAGCAGCGCTTCAAGCGAGGACACTAGTGCAATAGACGATCTCAAATTATAAAATAAATCTTTTCAAAGACAAAAGCCGTAGGCCGTGATATAATGGATTTACGGTTTTTGTTTTAAATTTTTTTTATACGGATATGAGATTTGATATCTTAACAATTTTTCCGAAAATTTTTGATTCTTACTTTAGCGAAACAATTATTAAACGAGCATTGAAAAAGAAGTTAATTCAAATCAACATGCATAATATTCGTGATTTCACTACCGATAAACATCATACCGTTGATGATCGACCATACGGCGGTGGTCCCGGAATGATTTTTAAACTAGAGCCAATCTTCCAAGCATTAAAAAAAATAAATCGTCGGAAAAAATCCAAAATTGTTTTATTAACTCCGACTGGTAAGCAGTTTAATCAACAAATGGCCAATCGTTTTGCAAAACTAGACCAGCTTATTCTCATCGCCGGCCGTTATGAAGGAATTGATGCTCGAGTAGATAAATTAGTATCCGATAAAGTATCAATTGGCCCCTATGTTTTGAGCGGCGGGGAACTTCCGGCGATGGTGATAATAGAAGCGGTTACCAGGCTAATCCCGGGTGTATTGGGGCATAAAGACTCAGCAAAATCAGACTCTTTTACCCTTAATAAAGAATACCTGGAATATCCCCAATATACCCGTCCCGCTAAATTCAAGAAATGGAGCGCACCCTCGGTGCTACTTACCGGAAACCATAAATTAATCGAAGCGTGGCGTAAAAAGAAATCTAATATTGCTAGGAAAAATAAGACAGAAAAATAAACATGCTGAAAATAACAAAAGGAAACTTCGCTATATTAGAAAACCGCAACTTTTTAAAACTGTGGTTTTCTCAAGTCTTGTCCCAGCCAGCAAGCAGTATGTTGAATTTTATTCTGGTAATCAAAATCTTTGAAATTAGCAGCTCTAATTTTATTGTAAGTTTACTTGTAGCATTAGTGAGTGTACCGCCCATTTTATTCAGCAGTACCGCGGGAGTTTTAGCCGACAGCTTCAATCGTAAGCAGATTCTCGTTATTTCTAATTTATTAAGAGCGGTGATTGTGGTTGGATTGATATTTTTCGGAGAATCTTACTATTCCATTTTGATATTAGCCTTCTTGGTATCATTGGTCTCTGTATTTTTTAGTCCTGCTGAAACAGCTAGTATTCCAACCCTAACCAAGAATGAGAATTTATTTGCCGCAAACAGTCTTTTTCTATTTACGCTCTACACCAGCTTTTTGATCGGATATTCTTTAGGCGGTCCTTTGCTCTATTGGATGGGCAAGGACGTTTATTATGTTTTAATTGTTTGTTATCTTTTAGCTACCATTATGGATACGTTGCTTCCTCCGCTCAATTACCATTTGCAGGAAAAAAGGGAGCAATTAGGCAGAAACTTGAAAAATAGCTTTAATAAAATATGGAACAAGATAAGAGAAGGAGTTGAGTATATCAAGCATTACCCTTTATTATTAGTTACCATTTTGCAGATTACTTTTGTTTTTTCCGCTGAAAGAGCAATAATCGCTTTGGTGCCGGATTTTGCAACTAATATTTTAAATTTTAATACTAGCCAGATTGGTTATTTTTTAATTGCCCCCGTAGGCTTAGGCGCACTGATGGGAGCTTTGATTGCCAATCGCCTTAAAAGAAAATTTTCCAGAAGAAAAATAATCAGTATCGGTATACTAATTGATGCGATTACTTTAACTTTATTGCCACTTTATAGCGTGTTCGAGAAATATGCTATTAACTTTGCTTACGCCTCTTATTTTTATTGGCTACTTATTTTTTATATTGCAATTCTGGCGTTCTTTTCAGGATTGGCAGATGTAGCAATAATTGTATCAGCGCAAACTATGTTGCAGGAAGCAACTCATAATGAAAAACGCGGCCGGGTTTTTGGTAACTTAACAATGTTAATGAACTTGGTGGGATTACCCTTAGTTTTATTAGTTGGCTACTTAGCTACGTATATTTCTGTTTCCAAAATTATTTTTGTTATAGGATTAGCTACGATTTTAGTGGCGTTTTTGAGCATCTGGATGAATAGAAAGAGGCTGGATCCTATTCACAACTAAAACCCTTGACAGGCCTTAAATAATAGTCTATCATTTAGTTGCCAATGGAAAGAAGGTAATTTTGCTAAAATTAGCTAAAAATTAACTCTTAATTGCCACTTGAAGTAAACCCAAAAGTACAAAAGTACATTTGAATTTAGGAGAAAAAACAGTGATGCCTAAATTAAGAGTTGGACATCTCTGTTTTTTCTTCAAGCAAAAAGGGTAATTAGGGAGAAGAAAAAAAGAACTTTGACAATTATAAGGTGATAGGAATTTCAGATTCTCACTATTGAGAATCAAAAGAACGTCAATTCATTATAAAATTTTTAGAGCCTGATCTCGTGTATTTTATACGTGATCAGATCTTTCTCTGACTGAGAGTTTTCCGCCTTCGGCGGACCAGCTATAGGCTGGGACCCTGATAAGTGGAATTCTCTCTTTTACTGAGAGTTTGATCCTGGCTCAGGATGAACGCTGGCGGCGTGTCTTAGGCATGCAAGTCGAACGATCCCGCGCAAGCGGGAGAGTGGCAAACGGGTGCGTAACACATTGGTAACCTGCCCCCATCTCGACCATAACTCGGAGAAATCTGAGCTAATAGCCGATGTGCTCATCCCGCATATGCGGAATGAGTAAAGATTTATCGGATGGGGAGGGGCCTATGGTCTATCAGCTAGTTGGTGAGGTAAAAGCTCACCAAGGCGACGACGGATAGCGGGTGTGAGAGCATGACCCGCCTCACTGGGACTGAGACACTGCCCAGACTCCTACGGGAGGCTGCAGTCAAGAATCTTCCTCAATGGCCGAAAGGCTGAAGGAGCGACGCCGCGTGCAGGAAGACGCCCCTCGGGGTGTAAACTGCTTTTCTAAAGGAAAAATTTTTGATGGTACTTTAGGAATAAGCCACTGCTAACTTCGTGCCAGCAGCAGCGGTAATACGAAGGTGGCAAGCGTTATCCGGATTTATTGGGCGTAAAGAGTTCAAAGGCGGTCTTGAAAGTCAAAAATAAAATCTTAAGGCTCAACCTTAAGTCCGTTTTTGATACTGCAAGACTAGAGGGTAGGAAAGGCAAACGGAATTGCCGGTGTAGTAGTAAAATGCGTTAATATCGGCAAGAACACCAAAGGCGAAGGCAGTTTGCTGGAATGCTCCTGACGCTGTACGAACGAAAGCGTGGGTAGCGAATGGGATTAGATACCCCAGTAGTCCACGCCGTAAACGATGGATACTAGATATTGGAAGTCTCGACCCTTTCAGTATCGTTTACCTAAGCTAACGCGTTAAGTATCCCGCCTGGGGAGTACGGCCGCAAGGCTAAAACTCAAAGGAATTGACGGGAACCCGCACAAGCGGTGGAGCATGTGGTTTAATTCGACAATAAGCGAGGAACCTTACCAGGGCTTGACATCCTCGGAATCCCGCCGAAAGGCAGGAGTGCCCGCAAGGGAACCGAGTGACAGGTGCTGCATGGCTGTCGTCAGCTCGTGTCGTGAGATGTACGGTTAAGTCCGGAAACGAGCGCAACCCCTGTAGTATGTTAAAGTATTCATACTAGACTGCCCCCTTTAAGGGGGAGGAAGGAAGGGACGACGTCAAGTCAGCATGGTCCTCTGATGCCCTGGGCGACACACGTGCTACAATGGCTAGTAACAATGGGTCCTGCCAAACGGTAACGTGGAGCTAATCCCATCAAACCTAGTCTCAGTTCGGATTGAGGTCTGAAATTCGACCTCATGAAGCTGGAATCGCTAGTAACCGCGCATCAGCCATGGCGCGGTGAATACGTTCTCGGGTTTTGTACACACCGCCCGTCACGTCAAGAGAGTCGGTAATACCCAAAATCTCCTATTACTAGGGGCTTAAGGTAGGATCGATGATAGGGACGAAGTCGTAACAAGGCATCCGTAGCGGAAGCTGTGGATGGATCACCTCCTTTCTAAGGAGTATTGGAGCAAGGTTTTTAATCTTGTCCTCCTAGATGGTCGAGCTTGAAAAAGTTCATGAAACAGAAAAAATTGACGTTCCTGCCAATCGGCAAGTTCCTATCACCTTATAGTTGTCAAAACAAAAAAGATTGGAATTTTGGATATTGTCAAAACCAGTCTTTTTTGTTAGTATAGTTTTACAATTAGTAGTTCGGGGGCGCATAGTCCCGACGTTCGCTGAAAGCGAAGTCGGGATCCCGACTGAAATGTCGGGACTCAGTTGGTTACCCGCCCGCTCCGAGTGCGGAGCAGTCGGGCAGGGAATGCGTCACTGACCCGCCCGCCTTGACTTCGCCCATATGAAAAGAAGAAAAAATAAATAAGCGCGTGTAGCTCAGTTGGTTAGAGCGCGTCACTGATAATGACGAGGTCCCTGGTTCAAATCCAGGCACGCGCACCAAACGTTAATTTAAATTATTTTAAAAGAAGTCAGGCCAAGTCGCCTGCCCGCTTCGAATTCGAAGCAGTCGGGCGTGGGGTGCGGTAATGACGAGGTTGATGGTTCAACTCCTCTCGCGTCCACCAATAATAATTACCGTGAGAAAACGAGAGGACGCGTAGCTCAGTTGGTTAGAGCGTCACATTGACATTGTGAAGGTCAGAGGTTCAACTCCTCTCGCGTCCACCAAAGAACCAATCCAGATATCAAATGTCCTATTACGTTTATATTACAGAAAGTCAAAAAGATTTTTGTTATTATATTGGTGTGACCTCGGATGTCAAAAAGAGACTTTATGAACATAATGCTGGTTTGTCAAAATCCACGAAGCCAAGACGGCCTTTTAAATTAGTTAGAGTAGAGAAATATAATGATAGAAAAACGGCTTATCAAAGAGAAAGGTTTTTAAAATCAAAAAAGAGTTCTAAAATAATTGAAAAAATTATCAAGAGTTAGTCCCGATGTTCGCCGCGAGCGAAATCGGGATCCCGATTCCCGCCTCAGCGGGACATCGGGACTCAGCTGGTTAGAGCGTCACATTGACATTGTGAAGGTCAGAGGTTCAACTCCTGTCGTCCCCACCATGTAATAAATTAATACGCAAGGCGAAGCGCCCGGCCCACTTCGAATGTGAAGCAGTCGGGCGGGGGCGGGGCGTTTCCTTGACATGGAAAAGGTCTCCCGTTCAAGTCGGGATATGCCCACCAAAAGTGCGGGATGAAGGTTAGAGGTTCTCCGCCACTTTAATTTAAAGTATGTTAAGATACGGCGGATCCCGCCCTGCGGGAAAATCCAGTATCGCCCACCAGAAGCTATGATAGCCGAGCACAACTCGGCTTTTTTGAATATCCATAGTATAATTATTCCGTAAGGAATAATTTTTATGTCCCAGATAAACCTTAAGAGAAAAATTCGCAACATTCCTAATTTTCCACAAAAAGGGGTAATGTTTAGGGATATCACTCCTTTGCTGCAAGACAGCCGGTATTTCCAATACACTATTGATCAGTTAGCGCTGCCGTTTAGGAATAAAAAAATTGATATTATTGTTGGCATTGACGCCCGAGGATTTATTTTAGCGGCCGCTTTAGCGTATAAACTAAAAACCGGCTTGGCCATTATTCGCAAAAAAGGCAAGCTTCCCTTTAAAACAATTGCGAAAAAATATTCACTGGAATACGCTAGTGAAGTAATAGAAATGCATCAGGATGCGATCAAACCGGGGCAAAAAGTGTTATTGATTGATGACGTGCTGGCAACCGGCGGAACGATGAGAGCCACCATTGAGATTGTAAAGAAACTAAAAGGGAAAATTGTCGGTATTAGTTTTTTAATCATATTAGAAGCACTACAAGGAGAAAAAAGATTAAAAGGATACCAAATAGATCATTTAATCGAATTTTAATATGAATGTTTTAGGAAAAAATCAGGTAGAGATAGGAATTATCGGAGGGTCCGGTTTCTATAATTTTTTAGATCAGGCGGAAGAAGTAGAGGTCAGCACTCCCTATGGTAAGCCTAGCGACAAAATATCCGTCAGCTTGTATCGAGGACAACGAATTGCTTTTTTACCCCGCCACGGAAAAAAACATCAGTTTATTTCCCACCGTATTCCTTACCAGGCAAATATGTACGCTTTAAAAGAGTTGGGAGTAAAAAGGATAATCGCACCCTGTGCGGCAGGCAGTCTTCAGTTTCAGATTAAGCCCGGCAGTTTTGTAATTTGTGATGAGTTTGTCGATCGGACCCGCAATCGCCAGGACACTTATTACAACGGACCAAAAGCAATTCATATTTCCAGCGTCCAGCCCTATTGCCCGGAGCTGCGAGATCTGGCAATTAAACAATGCAAAAAACTGAAAATTACCGTGGCAGAAAAGGGGACGGTGGTGGTTATAGAAGGACCCCGCTTTTCTTCTGGCGCAGAAAGCCAGTGGTATTCTAAGCAGGGCTGGGAGGTAATTAATATGACCCAGTATCCCGAAGTAGTTCTGGCAAGAGAATTGGAGATGTGTTATTTAAACATATCTTTAATCACTGACTATGATGCTGGTTTAAAAGGGAGCGAAGATATTAAGCCGGTAACCGCTAAAGAAGTTATTAAGGTATTCAACGAAAATATTGATAAGGTAAAAAAACTGATTTTTGCTCTTATTCCCGAAGTTGCTAAAAAGAGAACTTGCCATTGCGGTGAGATTCTAAAAGATGCTCGGCTTTAAATAGAAAAGGGATATCATCAGCAAGTCACTTCCCCGTATTTCTTTAGTTAAGAAATACGGGTTTTTATTACCCTTGACAAAATTTTTATTTGTGATACTATTACGCGTTCAAAATTAGCTGGAACATTGAAAACAAAATAATCAAAATCAAACAACTTCATAAGGGAGGCAAATTATGAAGCGCCTTTATTGCTGGTTGGGCATAATCGCCCTGCTTATTAGTGCTCAGACTTGGGCACAACAGAACATCTCAGGATCGCTTTCAGGAACTCTAGGACCAGGAACCTATTTGGTAGATGGAGACTGTCAAGTTTCCGCGGGACAGTCGTTGATAATTGTTCCGGGCACGACCTTTCTACACACCGGTCACTTCACCTGGAACATCTATGGATCGTTGCACGCGGTGGGTACGTCCTCATCCCCAATTGTCTTTACTCATCAATCGCCCAATATGCTGAACAAGTGGGCAGGGATTCGCTTCCAGCAGGGAGCATCAAGTTCAAGCGTTCTGATATGGTGTCAATTCCTATGGAGCCAGAATGGGGGGAGTCCTTACTCTGAAGGTGGTGCCATTTATTCAGACCACGTAGCCATCACCATTAGAAATTGTATTATCGATTACTGCCATGCATCAGATGGCGGCGGTATTTACTTGGATGACGCCGATAATAGTATTATTGATAGTTGTACTATCACTAATTGCTTCGCTAATAGCGGCGGCGGCATTCAAATTAATGGATCCAATGTCTATATCGCCAATTGCGCGATTGGGAACAATTCATCGACTAGTACATGAAGTTCCTGTGGTGGCGGCGGGTTCCGCTGTGACAATTCAACTGTGATTTTTGAAAGTAACATTATCTATGCTAACAGTGCGACTACAAAAGGTGCCGGCATTTATCTAGTCAATGCTCAAGCTGCTCTAAGTAGAAACACAGTTGTAGCTAATCATCAACCGACCACAGTATCGATATCCCGAGGTGCTGGCATTTATGCCGATCCGGTAAATGGAGCAACCGCAGCAGGGGAAAACAACATTGTCTATTTTAATCAGGCCTATGCTAATTCCCAGTTCTACGGTAATGTCGGTTTCAACTACAGCTGCGTGGCGACAAGTATGGCTGGCACGGGAAATATCACCACCAATCCGCAGTTTGTAAATTATCTCTATTATAATTACCAGCTGCAATCCTCATCACCCTGCATCGATACCGGTGATCCTACTAGTCCCCCTGACCCGGACAGCACCAGAGCTGACATGGGAGCAATCTATTTCCCCCAAGAATATCAGCAAGGGATTCCCAGACCAGTAGATGATCTGATTGCCATTAGATCAGGCAATGATATTCATCTATCTTGGTCGGCGGTAACTCAAGACACATCGGGCGCTCCAATCAGCGTTGATTATTACCGGATTTACCGAAGCAATAATCCATGGTTTAATCCGGCCGCTCAATACCTGATTGATTCAACGACGGCCACTTCGTTCTCTGATCCCATTTTGGATTACCATTACTTTTACCAAGTGACTGCTGTCTACATCAACGAGTAGTACAAAAATTAAGCCCCATGTGCTTTTTTATGGGGAAACGCATGGGGTTTTTTATTTGGCAAAAACAGCCCACAAAACATTGACATTTCCATATTTTAATGGGTAAAGTCCGATTATTCGGACCTAAAATGTTTAATTATCAGCTTAAATAAAAGGTTTTCCTGATCTT
>PEXU01000020.1 GCA_002774635.1 Candidatus Kerfeldbacteria bacterium CG08_land_8_20_14_0_20_40_16
GCCGGTTTTGATATACTCGGCATTCACGGCTACGCTTAAATCAGAAATAACGGTATCGGATGTTTCGCCGGAACGGTGCGAAATTACAATCCGGTAGCCGTTGTCTTTGGCCACTTGGATGCATTTCAGCGTTTCGGTTAGAGTTCCGATTTGATTCAACTTGATCAGAATCGCATTGGCAATTGACTGATCAATCCCCTTTTTCAGCCGCTCAATATTGGTTACAAACAAATCGTCGCCCACCAACTGAATTTTATCCTTCAGTTTTGCGGTTAATTTCACCCAGCCATTCCAGTCGTCTTCTGATAAACCGTCTTCTAAAGAAATAATCGGGTAGTTCGCCAGCCAATCTTCGTACATTTTAATTATCTCTTCAGAAGAAAGACTTAGATTTTCCAGTTGCAGGAAATATTTTTCAGCCTCTGATTTATAAAATTCCGAAGCAGCAGAATCAAGCGCCAACGAAACATCGCTGCCAACCGTATAGTTGGTTTTGCTGATGGCTAATAGAATCAGATCCATCGCCTCTTTATGGCTATTCAAGTGAGGAGCAAAGCCTCCTTCATCTCCTACTGACACAGGCAAGTTTTTAGTTTCTAATACGCTTTTTAAAGAATAGAAAATCTCCGCGCCCATTCGGATTCTTTCCTTAAATTCCGCCGCCCGCGGAACAATCATAAATTCCTGAATATCCAGCCCACTGTCAGCATGCTTCCCGCCATTAATTACATTCATCATCGGCAGAGGAAACTGATATTCGCCCTTAATAGAAGTCAAGGATCGGAGGTACTGGTAGAGCGGCGCTCGCTGGGAGGCGGCGGCGGCTTTAGCGCAAGCCAGGGACACTCCTAGAATGGCGTTGGCGCCCAGTTTGGCTTTGTTTTCCGTTCCATCCAGCTTAATCATTTTCTGGTCAATTTCTTCCTGCTTTTCTACTCCCATTCCTTCAATGGCTGGAGCCAGCTTAGTGTTGACGTTCTCCACCGCTTTCAACACTCCCTTGCCGCGATAGCGGTTAGGATCATTGTCTCTTAGCTCTAAGGCCTCATAAGTGCCGGTGGAGGCACCGGATGGAATCGAAGTTATTCCGCAGAAACCATTATCGGTAATAGCTTTAACTTCTACGGTGGGATTGCCCCGGGAATCTAAAATTTCCAAGGCCTGGATTTTCTTAATTTTGGAAGACATAAGATTTAAATTACTAATTAGCAGGCGAAACGCTCCTCGACTTTGCTCGGAACAAGCCGGCGTTTCGCTTTCGCTTTATTTATTGGGCAACAATTCCACGGCGGGTAGTTTTTTGCCGGCTAAAAATTCTAAGCTGGCGCCGCCGCCGGTGGAAACATGAGAAAATTTTCCTTCTAACTTGAACATTTTTACAATTTTCTCGGTGTCTCCTCCGCCGATTATTGAAGTGGCTTTGCTTGCCACAATGGCTTCGGCTACCGCCTTGGTTCCTTGGGTGAATTCTTCTTCTTCAAAAAGACCCATTGGTCCGTTCCAAAAAATGGTGCGCGCCTGGCTAATCACTTTTTGAAACAGCTTGCCTGTCTTGGGGCCAATATCCAAATAAGTCCATCCTTTGGGCAACTGTTCTCCTTTTTCCAAATCAACCAATTGATGCTTGGTCGGCTCTGCTAAAGAATCGGCGGCCACTAAGTCGAGCGGCAATTGCAAAAAGTCAAGATTAGGAACATTGATTAGCGAAGGTTGTTTGGCCGCGGCCTTGGCTAAAATGTCTTGGGCAATTTCTACCGGCAGCCGCGGCTCGCCCTGGGCAATGGTTACTGGTTCGTCTTCAATAAAAGAGTTCTCGATGGGAATATTTTTGGCTTTCAAAAAAGCATTGGCCATGGCGCCGCCGATCAAAAGACCATCCGCTTTCTCAATGAGATTAATGGTTGTTTCCAGCTTATCGGATAATTTCGCTCCGCCCAGCACCACCACAAACGGCCGCTCAGGATTTTTCAGCAGACCAGATAGAATCTTTAACTCCTTTTCCACCAGGAATCCGGCCACCGCTTCTTTTTGCTTCAGAATGCCGGTGGTGGAAGAATGGACCCGATGAGACTGGGCAAAGGCGTCAAAGACGACGAGTTCGCCTAAATCAGCCAGCTGCTGGGCAAAAGCCGGATCCTCTTTTTCTTCTTCGGGATGAAAGCGGACATTTTCCAGCATGATAATTTCGCCCGGCTGCATTGCTTTAACCGCTTTTTCTACTTCCGGTCCCACGCAGTCATCCATTTTTTTAACCGGCCGGCCTAAAATTCCAGAAAGCTTTTCCGCCACAGGGTTCATCCGATATTCTTCTACCACTTTTCCGCCCGGCCGTTTCAGCCAGGAAAGAAGGACTAAACTGCAGTTTCTTTCTAAAAGATATTCAATGGTGGGTAAGGTAGCCCGAATTCGGGCGTCATTCTTAATAACCATTTTGCCATCCTGATTCTTAGGAGTGATATCATAAGCCACACGCAAAAGGATTCGCTTTCTCGAAACATCAATATCTTTAATGGTTTTCTTATTAAAAGAATCTTCCATTTTTTAAAAGCTAATAATTAGCTTAATAATTTTCCCCTGATTGGCTTGGGGATATCTGAATATTTTCAAATTAATTATAATAAATTTTTACGAATTTGTCAGCTTAATTTGAAGTGGATAAGTCTTGTCTTGTTCTTAAAATAGTTATAACTGGAATATCGATAGTCGCCCTCCAATTCTACACAGCCATGCTTTACTGGATTGTAATGGATATAATTGAAGTAAGCCCAGAAATCCTTTTTAGTTCTGACACATACATCCCAGTAATTCCACCATATTTTTCTGCCTCTGGCATTATCATTACTATTTAACAAATAGGAGCTGTCACTATTAATGAATCTTATTAAATTGCTTAACTTAACACCTTCATGCAAAGTAAAAAGTAAATGATAATGATTAGCTAATACAACCCAAGCATGTAACTCGATACAATATTTTTTAGCCGCCGCTTTTATTCTTTTTTCTAATAAATCCAATTTGGCGTTGCAATTGAACAATTTTTTTCTCTTAATTGTTCGAGATGTTACAAAATATATTTTTTCGTCAAGATACAAATGAAATGGAATGTGTTTTTTATATTCGTTTGTAAACATATGAATTATTAAATAAAAAAGGCGATCATTTGAGAACGCCCAATTTATTTTATTGCTTAACTTAATAGTAACACCTAGACTCTAAGATGTAAAGCTTAAGCTTTTGAGGATAAAAACTAAAGTTTTATATACCGAATCATTTTTACTAAGCTAAACGACTCGGTTTGTAATGCTTCAGCATTACCACCCAAAGCTTAAGCTTTTTTTGTTAATCACAAATACCGCTCAAAAAATCCCAGCACTTTGTTTTTGTAGATTTTTTTATTCTGAAAATAGGCCTCGCCGTGGTCTGCGCCATTCACCTGCCATAACTCCACCGGACCTTTAGCCGCCTCAAAGATTTTTTTGGACTGTTCTAAGGGGATTTGCTTATCTTGATCGCCGTGAATCAGCAATAAAGGAGTAGTACTATTTTCGGAGGCGGCTAGCGGCGACACTTGGCTGAAATCAAACTTAAGAAAAATCCGGGACCACAGTTTAGTGGACCAAATCAGCGGTTTCTTTAAAATTGAAAATTTCTTAAAGAGGATATCTGCTAGATCATCCAAAGTGGCATAAGGACTGTCCGCCACTACTGTCTTGATTTCCGGAATATCCCCGGCTCCCATAATGGCTACGGCTCCTCCCAAAGAAAATCCCATTACTCCTATGCTTTGCGAATCAACATCGCTTCTGGTTTTAAGATATTCCACTGCCGCTTCCAGATCTTTCTGTTCCTTCCAACCCAAAGTGGTGTAGCGGCCGGCGCTTTCCCCGAAATAGCGGAAATCAAAAAAAAGCAGGTTGTAATTATCATGCAAAAAAAGCGCCCAAGTAAGCACATCTCCTTTTTCTGCCGGATAGCCATGAAGGATAATGATTGTTTTGGTAGAAGATTCACCAGCCGGTAAAAACCATCCCTTTAAATTAAGACCATCTTCCGTTTTAAAACTGACCGCTTCGTACTGATAGCCAAAATCCTGGGGAGTGCTATAACCTTTGATTCGAGGAGGACGAAGGGAAGTATAAAAAGCAAAAAAGGATACCACTAGGGCCCAGCCAATGATAATAATTACCAGTTCTAATAGTATCTTAAGCATAAAGCGTTTTGCTTTTTTTGAATTGTTTTGGGAAATCTTTCCCATTTAATTTTTTATTTGAGAAAGGTTAAATTTAAGCAGAAACTAATTATCTACAATTAATTACAGAAGCTGAAAAGAATCGGTTATCTGATTCACTTCGGATTGCGTTTCGGAATCAGCTATACCGCCTATCTCGTAAACCTTATTGCTATTATCCAAATAGACATCAAAACTGGGATTATTCGCATCGCCCATCGTGGCGGTTGTTCTCTTGACCCCGCTCAAGCCATTAATTGTTACGTTTTCTTCGGAAAGAACTTGAACATCCAAGTTCTGATCACGGCAAGAAAGCCATTCCGACAAAGAATCCCCGGTTTGTTTTTCTAGAATATACACTTCTAAAGTAGAACTCCCCTTCGTAATTTTAAAATCCTGCACGAATTGCCAAGTAGGGGGATAACTAATCATAAAATTGCCAGTCGGACTTTGATAATCAATAAGGTCGCTCGAAACGGCTTTATCCCATTCAAAATCAAAAGGATCAATATTGTTCACGCTCTGCCCTGCCGTTACCTTTACAACAATTAGCTCGTGTGACATGCATTCTACCTCCATACCGCAAACTACCGCTTGAGTATAGTATTGTTTATAAGCGGGCAAACTAGAGAGTGTCGCATAAACGTGATAAGTGCCTTCTGGTAGAGCTAAACGATATCCTTTGCCATAAACATATTTGTTGTCGGAAATCTGGTCAGTACAGTAAACCTTTTGGGTAGCGGTGTTATCAGCACAAACAATCATGTCAGCCGGAATTTCTTCGCTGGGATAGCTTAGTGAACCCTCAATAGTTCCCGTTATACCCTCATTTGTTAAGTTACCGGGACTGTTATTTACGTTTTCGTTTGAATTGCCGTTTTGATTCTGAACGCTGGTATTGTTATTACCTACTACACCATCATCCTGATTATTAAGAGCAATGATCACAATCGCACCGCCCGCTATGATCAATGCAACAATAATCAGAACAAGGCTATTATTACTTAGTTTTGACATATCATTAATTGTTAATGCTTAATGCGAGCGTACCTCGACTATGATATTATTTTATGGCAAGGCAGGCGCATTGAGGAAACGCCCGAGGAAACGCGCCTCCTTTCCATTAATTCTACTGCGTAAGCTTTACATAATCAACATAGATTTTATCACCACTACCGGAGTTACCATTCACAATCGGATCAATCCTCAACCCATAAATAGTTCCCCGCCAATTACTACTGCCGCTGTACATGTTTACTGTGTATTCTCTTTGCACGCCATCTTTAACGACCGGCCCGAAAGTAACCGAATTGCCTGAGAAATTCATCGGATCTAAGGTTTTAGAGAAGTAGATCGTACCGGTATCATTCCCTCCGCCGTAAGCAGAAAATCTTACCTTAATCTTTTTGTAGGTTGTAGCATTGATTCCCTGAAAACGAGGACTGCGCATGCCCGGATCAGAGGCCGGATTCTGAATCCACTTGCCACCCAATCCCTGATTCACCCCTAAGTCTTCCGCTCGCTGCAACCACCATCCTTCCGGCGTGGTGTTAAAATTCCATTGGGTCCAATTGGTATTGTAACCACTGTTATTATACCACTGATTTACCGCAAATCCAGTGTAATTTGAGATTGGCGCTATCTGAACGCTATTAGAGTCACTGGTCCCATAGCGGTATTGCTGAAAATGCAGATGAGGACCGGTACTTTGACCGGTATTGCCTGATTTGGCGATATTAACTCCGGCATAGGCATAAGTACCTTGGGATTTAAGAATGGAATTAAGATGAGCGTAGCGACTTTTATAATTTTCGGGGTGGCTTAAAATCAGATAATTCCCCCAGCCGCCGTTGTAACCGTAAGAAACGGTAGAAATGGTTCCTTCTCCCGAAGCGTACAAATTAGTATTGGTTGCCATACCAAAATCTACTCCCTTATTGCCTAACGAATTCCCCCCAGTATGTAAGTTGGTCACCTTGTAAGATCCAGAGTAAGGAAGGTGGGTAGAAGTAGCAAAGGCCCGGACCGGATTAACATTTACAATAAGCAACCCCAAAGAAAATGACACCGCCACTAAAATAATTAGTGCTTTTTTCATATCATTATCGGTTAATAATTATTGAATTTGGAAGGAATTGATTATCCCTTCTAATTCGTTTTGAACGGCTATATCCTGAGGACCGGCAATTTCATAGATTCTATTTTCGCTTTCAAGATAAATATCGAAGCTGGGAACATTAGCATCACCCAAAGTGCCAACTACTCTTTTGACTGCAGACAGTCCATTCAAATCAATTGCTTCTTCTGACAAGATCGGAATATCTGTGTTTTTTTGATCCAATTCCGAAAGCCAGGAATCAAGCGTGGCAGAATCCTGCTTCGCCATAGCATAAACTTCTACAAACGTACCGCTGGTCACTTTATCTCCCTTGAAGTTAAGATTAGAGGAAGATATTTTTACGTGACCAACTGGTGAAGCTTGTGAAACATAAATACTCCAATCAGAAGGATACTGAAATTTGTATCCGAATTCCGGATTGGAATATTCCTTCAGAGAATTGGTTGCGGAATTATCCGCTGATTTACTTTCTTCGCTGGCTTGAAAAGCGGCATTGGTTAGTATGGCACTGGCCGTCAAGCCAACGATTAGAAAAGCAGCGATTAATAATACTTTTTTCATAGTAGTAGAGATTAATAATTAAGCTGTTAATTATTAGCTCTTCTGTTATTCTCTATCGACCTTTATTGGTTAGAGATTTGTATTTTTGGTTATCCCCATTTTTATGTGCCGTCGGCTCAATCGGTTTACCGCTGATCCTGCTGAAAAAAACAAAAACGAGCCGTCTCTGTGAGGACGCCCGTTTATTGATTTTATGTTCTGTATTTCTATTTTAGCATATCATGCTAACAAGTCAATAATATTCTCAATACCTAAAAACTAATTTCCTACCTTCCTAACTTCCTATTTAATCGGCAATTCAAACCTGAACGTAGAACCCTTACCTGCTCCTTCGCTTTCCACCCAGATTTTTCCTTGATGGGCATCGATAATCTTGCGGGCAATAAACAAGCCCAGGCCCGAGCCGTCTGGGGAAAGCCGTGAGATGCCGGAGCCGCGCACGAATTTGGAAAAAAGCTTTTCCGCATTAGTCGACTTACGATAATTTTTCTAGACTTTGGTAGGTTTGTTTAAAATTTGTCACAAAAATTTTTTACATTCCGTAAATAATTCTGTATCATAATAATAGGAATTATATTCTTAATTAGATAGAAATTATGAATATTACGGAGATTGCTCAAGTACTTACACATTATAATGGTAATGTAGATGAAATCCGTGTTATACAGTATTTTAAAGCGGGTTTCATTAATGACGTGGTTTTACTTGAAGTATTCAAAGAACGTTTTGTACTAAAAAAAAGAGTCGGTGAACAAGAAAAAATTTTAGAAAAAAATGCACAACTTGTCGCTCATCTTGCAAATAGAAAATTTCCTGTTACGTCACTAATAAAAACTATAAGAGGGAAAAGCAATGTTATCGGTAGAGACCAGGTTTCATATGAACTCTATTATTATGTTAAAGGTATTGCATCAGGAGAAGTTAAATTTAGAGATGAAAAAATCAAAAAAGCCGCAAAACTTTTTTCAAACATCGATCGCGAATTAAAAAATCCTACAGCTCGGTTGCCACGTTTTCCTAAAGCGAAATTTTTTATTTATTCAGAAATTATCCAAGGCTTAAAAGCTTATAGAAAGAACTTGGCAGGCGCCCGGACATTCGAAAAACAGCGTTTATTTAAATTCGCTGATCAATCAATTAAACGTCTTCAAAAAGATCCATTTAAATTTAATTTTGAACGGCTACCGTACCAAATCACTCATGGGAGCCTTTCTGACAATAACATCATCGTAAACCGGGATGGAGATATTAAAGCAATCATTGATTGGGATAATATTCGCATGCGGCCGCGCATTCACAGCGTCGCGCAACAAGCATTAAGCTTTTCTGGCAGTTTCAAACACACAAACTTTTTAAATAATTTTGTTACGTACCTGGAATATTATATTAAGCAGAACCCTCTTTCGCGGAAGGAACTTATCGCTATTCCTGATTTACTAGAATATCGTGCGTTGAACCGTCTGTGGATTTTTGATCATTATCTTAATAAAGGTCAAAAAAAGGCACTCAACGCTATCAAAAAACTTACTGAAGCCGATAAGTGGCTTCAAAAAAATAAAACTTTAATGCAAAATACCTTAGATGGAATCGAGCTCAGCTAATGATTCATCCTTCACAAGCGCCCCCTCCGCAAGTGCCTTCTGTAGGCGTTCTTCGTTAAAAAAGATGTAGTTTTTATAGAACTCTTGTAAACGACCTTTTTGATATTCTTCGAGGTATGTGCGCCAATGCGTGCCATAATCTTTATGGCTGCGATAAAGTACATTTTTTTCAAACACAGTCGCAGCCCTTTTCACCTTCGCCTTGAATTGTTCATAGTTCCTGAATGAGAATTCACGGACGATACATTCTTCTTTTGAAACTTTTCGGGTAACTCTATTAGGAAAATGAACGGTGTGATTACCCGCCATTATATCAATGTTTTCATTAATCGGACGAAATGCTACTTTTGCTCTTGCTAAGCTATGCTCATTTTCGCCAATCCCAGTATTAAAACCAATCCATTTTCCATTTTCACGATAACGCATTCGATGATATATTACGTTTTCATTAACATTGTCATTCGCTGTTGGAAAATATTGGTACCGGCAAATCTTTAAAACGTTAACGTCGTAAGGGACTTGTTCTAAGAATCTTTTAAGACCGTTGCGATGAGACCAAAATTCGTCAGTATCTGAAACGATTATCCAGTCAGGATTGTGTTTCTTGAAAGCAATTTTTGCCATAGCATCCATCTGCTCTTTTTGGAGAAAGACGCCGTTATCATAGAAACATTCTGCAATTCCCATATTTTCATATCCTTGCATCACTTCTCTAGTATTATCCTCCGACGAACTGTCAGTAATTAAAAAGAAATCCACTCCTTGTTTATAATGGAAATCAATATTCTGACGAAGGAGTTCGCCTTCGTTACGCGTAAAAATGATTTCAACAATTTTCATGAGTATAGTACCGCTTTAATAAGTGCTTTTTCCATTCCCAGAGGAAACCGTTGAGCTCTGATTTCATTTTTATCGAGCCATATGAATTTAATACTATCGCCATACTCTTTCGATACAAACGAAATTGGTTTCGGTAATACAAAAAGAAATCCAATATAAACATGGTGTTGTTTTTTATCACTAGAAAAATATGTCCAAGCATGCACCAGAGGAGGTTCTTTATTGAAAGTAAAGTCTAGTTCCTCATTGAGTTCTCTTTTTAATGCGCCCAAAATATTCTCTCCAAAGTGGAGGTGTCCTCCAGGAAGATCACGGATGCCTTTTTTTGTTTTATAATACAAAACCCTATCCCCTGATCGGAAAAGCGCCTTTACTGCTATTTTAGAATACTTTTTTTGTGAATCGGTCATATTGTTTGAGTTTATCAAGGAAATCAGACGGTTTTCTTAATTCCATTTTACCATTGATAAGTAGATCATACAATTGACGATTTTTGAAAATCGCTTGTTTTTTCCGCAGAGTTAAGTTAGATATATTTCGTACAATATGCCAACCGGTAATATTAAGCAAGGGTATTACTTTGGCTCCATTCGCAATGAGTTTTGCTCCCAAGAATGTATCTTCATACCATGATGCCACGAATCGAGGATCAAAGCCACCAACCTTAAGAATATTCGTTTTTCGTACAGCCATACTGGAAGTTAAAACCATATGTGGTAATGTCCAGATTCCAATTATTCGTCCTTTTCCGAATTCGAGGAAATTGTCAGACTCTTTCAAGAGGTAATAAGTTTTTCCAAACACCTCAGAAGAAATTCGTGGGTATTCCTTTTTCCATGCAATAGGTATATATCGTTCATACCGAAAATCTCGTTTAGGATCTGCAATTTTTCGTTTTCGGATCTTAAAGTAACCTTTTAAAATATGTTCTCTATAACCAATGCTAATATTATTAGAATGAGTAGGATGGCAGCGACTGTGCTCGTATACAAAATTATTCGGTACAATCATGTCAGCATCGAGAAAAATTATAACATCATTATTACTCCAACGTAGCCCGACGTTGCGAGTAATAGACGAGCCAACATTTTTATTCAAACGGTAACAATGAATAGGGAACTTTGTTTGCGGGAATCTTTTTCTATCTAATGATTTTTTTGAGTAATCGTCAACAATAATCACTTCAAAAGGAGGTGCATTTTTCTGTGTCTGAAGAGAATTAAGACAAAAGTTTAATACATCCATTTGATTATAAACAGGGATAATAATTGAACAGGCATTACAAACCAAACCATTTTGGATTCTTTTTATTGATTCATGAAAGTTATTATTGCGTCGTAATAACTCTTCTTTGATAGTTTTTATTGTAATATCCATAGCCATGTCCAAAATATCTAATAAGATCAAAGAATATGAAAATAGGAAGTCTAAAGATTGAAACTACTGGCACGAACTGTTTACATGACTTCCTTATAGTCTTCCAAAAAAACAGGAAATAGCAGAATTTATTCCAAAGAGAAAAATTAGGTTGTCGTACTTGTGAAGGCTTGATTTTATGTTTTAAACAAAAGAGACGCATTCCCCGACCGTAGTTTGTATATTTAAAAAAAATGTCGGAAAAATTAGAGGGGTATTCATGTAGGACAATAGCTTTTGGTTCATATCTAATATCACATCCAGTACTTTTTAAACGATATGTGAGATCCACATCCTCCCCGCCATGAGAAGTAGAATCGAAAGTTTCTTCATCGAAGCCGCCAATCTTTTTTAATGCTTTCCTTCGAAAAGCTGCATTGCCAGTAATCAATGTTACAATTTCTCCGGTTTGAGAATCAATTATTGGCTCTTCGAGGCGATTTGTAATATTAAAATAATAATTTACTATCCCAGAGCTTGCTTTAGGAAACATTTGGCCTCCGATAGCCATTAGGTGCTTTTCTTGTTCAAAACGCCGGAGCATACTTCCTATCCATTCAGGAGTAGGGATACAGTCTTGGTCAAGGAAAAAGATATATTTACCCTTTGCCGACTTTATTGCAATATTTCTGGCGCCGGCAACACCTTTGTATGAAGAGGTTAGAATACTTGTATAAAACGGCAGTGTTGGTAATTTAACTGGTATCTGTGTTTTTCCTTCAT
This sequence comes from Candidatus Kerfeldbacteria bacterium CG08_land_8_20_14_0_20_40_16, assembly GCA_002774635.1. Taxonomy (GTDB): domain Bacteria; phylum Patescibacteriota; class Patescibacteriia; order UM-FILTER-42-10; family UM-FILTER-42-10; genus UM-FILTER-42-10. The sequence continues at coordinate 11,489 of PEXU01000020.1, forward strand.
CGTTAACAACAAGTACTTCAATATCTCCTCGAAGTCTTTCGGGGATATTTTGACCTTGTAACCCAATAAAGAGTCGCCTAAGCGATTCCGGCGCTTTAAAATAAGGAATCGCAATTGAAACTTTCATATATTAAATAACCTTAGTTTTATTAGATCTTGTCGCACTGGCATGCCAGATTTCTTTTTGTAGTAAATCTCTTTTAAGAGAAAAAAGGATTTGTAAAAGCAAAATATGGGAACGTCGCTGGTTTGAACATAAGATAAAATAATTGTGTTGTTGTTAAAAAAGTTATCGAGTATTGCATAGTCGGCGAGTGGATCTCCAATCTGAGCATTTTCCCAATCTAAGATAAAGATTTTGTTTTTATTATTAAGTAGGTTTTCTCGATTAATATCCCCATGTAACAATGAGGTGTTTGTCCGTTTAATTATTTGAGATTTAAGATTTCGAAAGGATCTTGAAGTTAAGTCAAGTTTTTTCTTGAATATTGATGATTTTTTTGTTATCCGCTTCATTGCCTGTAAATTTAACTCAATGTAATTCAACCAATCTTTTTGTTCACCCTTTAGATGCCCTGGAATAATTAGACCAGCATTTCTACCTTGTGTTTTATGAAAATCTTTTAAAATCTTTTGAAGCTTTAGGAAAGTAATTCTGTTTAACTGAGAGATACTCATGGCTTTTATATAGTCCGTAACAAAATAGTATCGGCCATTAATAACACCTGATTGTATAACTCGCTGAATATAATGCTTTGTTTTGAGAATATATAATATGAAAGCGTGTCGTTCCAGCTTTAATCTAGAGCGGATATTGGTGTTCTCGATACGTAATACATATCGGTTACTTTGATAGGAAAAGAGATAAGTATCATAACCAATGCCACGATTAATTCTTGCGGACTGGAGAGCTTTATTAAGTATTGAAGTAGAAATTGACATTTATTAGTAAAAGGGTTAATTTTACACTTCCATGAAATACAGAAAAGGAGGTAAAATTTGGAAACTACATTGCTCTTTTTCAAACCGGATGGCTTATGCCTTGAAAGCGACATTCTGCGTCTCATTAGGCGCAGAAATCTTTTCATCGAACGACTTGGAACGATCCGTTTCAACGAAGAAATTATTCGTCGTTTCTACCCAGCGTTAGATGATCAGATCATAAAGCTGTCCGTACAGTACCTTGCGGGGTATGATTTACCGGTTTATGTGGTAACTGGTAAAAATACCATTAGGATTATCAAAGATATAAAAAAGCATGTTCGCGAAAAGCACGGAAAGGGACGTACTGGAGCCATTATACATTCAACAAATCATGCGGAGGAGTATTGTAACGAGATCGCAGCCCTGCGGCCGCACATTATATAGGCATCAGTTTTCGAAACTGGCGCCTATTTTCTTGTGCATAATTAACTTGGATGATTGTGTTGGAACCCATTGTTCAAAGCTATTACGTAATCTAAAAACGATTAAAACGATCTCTAGTTTCAAAATATGCGAAAAGACAAAACGTTGTACCAAAAAATACAGCCAAATGATTTGCGATGGAAAATCTGTTTTAAAAAAGAATCCTTTCCAATTTACTTTACGGTTTAAGTAGGGCAAAAGATAATTATACTCTGGATATAGTATTGTAAGTTTGAGCATTTCAAGATTACGTCGGCGATACCCACGATAAAAGTCACGGAGAGTATGTACCGGCTCATAATATACTTTAGCTTTGGTGATTTGTTTGATGGCGCCGATACCATATTTATGTAAAAGGTAACTTGAAAGAAAGATATCATCAGCGATAAGCACTTGATTTTTTTCCGGAAGATTTGAAAGAATTTTCGAAGAACTATTTTGTATACGTAATCTCATACTCTTAGTACTAGGGAAATACCAATCACGCGTTGCAAAAACTCGTCCATGAAGATAAAAACGTTTTGTTTGAAGTTGCTTCTGGGTATCATAAACAGCGTTTACAGTACGCAACCATGTACTTTTTTTGACTGTGTGCGGAATATAGGTTGCATATGTTGCAACGATTTTTGAGTTTTCTTCAAGTGCAAGAATAAGTTTTTGAATTGCCGTTTTATCAATGATGATGTCCGCATCGATAAAAACAAATGTATCAGCGGGAAAACCTTTGACAATTGCTCGTTGAGCATCGACAAGATTCTTGCCACTTGAGATAACATGAAAAAAGTCATATCTTTCTGCAAACATTTGCGCAATGCTTAACGTAGCATCGGTGCTACTATTAGTATTCACAACAACCTGTACACGACGATGAGCTAGATTCCTCAACGCAATACAAACCGCCCCAAGACAATACTTAATAATCGCTTCTTCGTTTTTTGCACAAATACCAACAGTAATTGTTTGAATAGAATACATGGACTATTATATTAATAAGTAAAAAAAAAGCGTCATTTTCCACTTTAATTGAATGAATTTAGACGCCCTTTCTTTTCTATAGTTACAGCTTACTACCTATGAATATTATGTCAATATGTTAATAAAAATCCTAAATCCTGCGCCCAAGGTGCATCCGCCTTTGGCGTGAGAAGCACGAAATACTAAATAAATTCAAAACGGGTTAAAACATTTGAATTTGTTATTTTGAAAATTGTTTCGTATTTCGAATTTCGAATTTCGTGCTTCATTTAATCGGCAGCTCAAACTTAAAGGTAGAACCCTTGCCCGCACCTTCGCTTTCTACCCAGATTTTTCCTTTATGGGCATCCACAATCTTTCGGGCAATGAACAGGCCCAGACCCGAACCATCCGGTGAAAGGCGGGAAATGCCGGAACCGCGCACGAATTTGGAAAAAAGCTTTTCCGCTTCTTTGGGATCAATGCCCACGCCGGTATCTTTCACCGAAACCACCACGCTTTCCAGAGTTTTATCCAGAAAAACGGTGATTCCTCCTTTTTCGGTATATTTGATGGCGTTATCCACCAGATTCAAAAGCACGTCTTTAATTTTATCTTGATCCAGTTCCAGCGGAGGAATTTTGACGGTGGGAGTTTTGAATTCCAGCTTAAGGCTTTTCTTGGCCGTGGTCGGCCGCATGGTTTTAATTTGAGCCTGAATCACTTTAACGATATCCACTTTTTCCAGATTGAGCTTAAAGCGGCCGGCTTCAATGCGGGTTATGTTTAAGAACAGGTTGACCATGCGGATTAACCTTTGGCTGGCTTCCAGAAGTTCCTGAATGATATGCGCCTGTTCTTTGGTCATTACGCCGAAATCCCCTTCGCTCATCATGGAAAGGTAGCCCATAATTCCAGAAAGCGGCGTTCTTAATTGATGCGAAGCGATAGACATGAATTCCGACTTGGCTTCGTCTAAATCTTTCAGATGCCGGTTAGCCACCTGCAGTTTCTCGTTGGTCTTTCTGATTTCATTGACCAACTCCAGATTCTTGTAGACAATGCCGGTTTGATCCGCCAAGGCGTTCATTATGTTGTAATCCAGCTCCGAAACCTGCTTTTGCTCGCGATTAAGACCAAAAATAATGGCACCGACAATCCGGTCTTCGGAAAAAATCGGTATGGCCACGGCGGTCCGAATGCCCAAAAGTTTTTGGATGGTCACAGCAATGGTTTTGGGCACCGGCGGGCTGACAAAATCAGCGAACGAAGCGCCCATTTGGAAATCACCGGTTTTAATCGCCTTAATCGTCAGGGTCTTGCCTGTATTTAGATTATCTCCGTATTCCTTTATGGAACCCGGCAAAAGCTTGATTGCCTTTTTGGTCAGAGGGGTTTCGGTAATTGCTTCAATGTAAACCCGGCTGGTTTGCTCTTCATCCACCAATAATAAAATCCCTCCCACGTATTTTAATTTCTCGCTGATGCTGTTCACAATGCCCTGCATCACCTTTTTAAAATCCAGGGTGCGAGTGATTAAGTTGGTAATGCCCTGCATGTTTTCCAGAAAAACGTTCCGCTCCTCCAAATCGGCATTGGCTACCCGCAATTTGCTGGTGGCGCGCTTGACCTCTTCTTTCAGCTTGATATTGAAATCCTTGACCTCTTTATAGAGTTTCGCTTTTTCCAAGGCCGTGCCCAGTTGAGGGGCGAATACTTCCAATAAATCAAAATCATCCTTGCTGAAAATTTCGCCGGAAAGCTTTTTGCCCAGCATTAAAATGCTTTTCATTTCCCCTTCCACAAAAACTGGCACGCAAAGCGAAACGTCTAAATCCTGCAGTTCATCTAAGACAAGCTGCATTCTTTTTTTCTCGGTGCTATCGGGCAAATCGGCAATCTCGCGCTCCATTTCTTCAATGACAATAAAATCGCGGTATTTTTTAAGGTAAGGAAGCAGAGGATGATTTTTGGTAATCCGCGTTCCCACTTGCCTGCTGTCCGCCACGGCGGTGAATCCTCCGCCGGTCTTGTTGGGCAGAAACAGAATCGCTTTAGAAAGTTTCAATTCTTCTTTCAGGATTTTGGATACGGAATAGGTCAAGCTGTTCAAATCAATTTCCAGACTAATGATTTCGCTGATCATTCTCAAAACATTCTGGTAGTCAATCCGCGCCTTAAAGAAAATTTTATCGGTATTCTGGCCAATGTATTTCTTCAACGGCTCCAAGGTCAAAACCAAAATCAAAGATACGAAAAAGGTGGTGAAAATAGCATTGGCTCCCAGTACGTCATTGAATACCGTGGCGGTGAAAAAAGTTAAGAAAGTGAAGATGGTGGTAACAAACGCGACCAGAATTAAGTACAAAAGCGACCGGCTGATGACTAAGCGGATATCCATGAGGCGGTGGCGGATGATAGCATAAGCTGTAAATGCTATAAAGAAAATTACTCCAAATGGCCCAAATTTACTTATGGTGTAATCCGTAGTAATAAATGGGATTAAAGAGTTAGCTAAAAATCCTATTACTAAACTTATAAAAATACCTATAAGAAAATAACGCAGTTGAAGCTTAGTAACATTATTTGCCTTTTTATATTTTTTAATAAGAACCCACAGAGAAATGGCAGCAGAAGTAAAGAAAAACAAAGGATAAAAAAAGTATAATTTCCCAGTTATAAGATTCACACCGCCAGGATATGTTGTAATGCCTTTTAAAAATAATTTTGGTATCCAAATGAGTAGTAAAATTACTGGTGTTACTACTTTCGTGTAGAGCAGAATCCATTTTCTGGTAGAGAAGTCGCGTGAATAAAAATAATATGAAAAAAGAATAAGAAATATCCCTATGAAAGTCGAACCAACGTAAGTCATCTTTGTCCAAAAAAATGAAAAAAGAGCATCTGCTAGATAATTGCTCACAGTCCAAAGAATTACTCCCATCGAAAAATAAAAAAAATACCGATTTACTAAAGAATATTTCTTATTGAGCAAAACAATACAGCCGAGAATAAATTCGGTCATTGTTATAAACACAAGTAGTACTAATAAAAGCATAATAGAATAATAATAAATTAGAAGGCCACAGAAAACTGTGGCCTCATTATTCCTCCTTAAAAAACAACCAGAGTTTAGGATGTGTAGTTTGAACACTCTTCTCTGCCTCACGGATTGATAGTCTGCAAGGGTATGAGAATCCTCTCCAGTAGTACCGACCCTCCGTTAATTCTTGAAATGGCAGACCGAGGCGTCGATATAATCTCGTCACTTTCCTTTCTTGAACAGAATACCACGCGATGATTCCTTGTTGACATGACCAATGATATAGACTTCTATAGAGGTGGAGCATAATCGAGAGATCTCCGCGTTTATTATTTTTGACAGCGGTTAACGCCACCTCGACGACTCTACCTTGTTTACTATCTCGGTCAATCATAGAAACAACCTCAGGAAAAGGAAGTTCAACAGGAAAGGGTCGCGAAATTATTACTTTCGTTGCCCCAACTACAACATCATTTTCAATGACAACAAAATCTTGTGACAACGCTTCTTTTCCAGAAACATGATTTTTAATTAGATCCTCTGCTGGCCATCCCATCTCGTCAATTGCTACCTCCTTAAAAAGAGCTATTAATTCACTTATTCGACTCGGAGGTACATTGAGTGTTACCGTAATATTTGTAGCCATAATAACCCTCCATTATAGGTTGAATGAAACTCAACTTTTGAATATTTTCTGATGATCGACTAAGTGAAAAAAGTTAATATTTATTTCTATCTTTGCTTTTTTGATCAGCCACTGTTCTACTTCTTAAAAATTCCTGGTGGACCAATATATTTTTCTCCTCGCAATACAAATTTTTCCTCGAACTCACTAGGCTGAAAAGTCTCGAGAGTATATTTTTTTACTTTTTTTAAAATTTCGTCCGTGAGTTCCTTGCAGGTGTAAATATCAATTGAAACAAATCGTGCAGGCTCAATAGTATGTAGAGAGAATCCAGATTCTACAACCGGTATCCAACCAGAAAAACCGGCTTTATCTGGGTACCGTCCACCATCTGTTCTTACTAAAAATGGCGGTGACTGTCTATGTGTTCCTATAATATCAGGCAAAGTATTTAAATAGGACATGCAAACATCATAGCTAGTTATCCTTTCGAGATTACAGTTATATAATT
>PEXU01000047.1 GCA_002774635.1 Candidatus Kerfeldbacteria bacterium CG08_land_8_20_14_0_20_40_16
GGGTAGTTGGAATTAATTTGGTTGGTAAATTGTTCATTTACAAGTAAATTTTGACTTGAATCTAATAGCTGCTATAGCCCATTTACGCCAAGCATTGGGTGCGTTAACTGTCCTTGCCTTTCTTCTAATGTAACTGTTTACCGATTCCATTACGTTGACTGTTGTTGGCAAATTAAATTCAGGATGTTGCAAGTAGCTTCTGTATTCAGGGAAATGTCTCAAAAGTTCTCGGACAACCATTCTCATTCGTCTGGGGCATAACGGATGTTTTGCGAGTATAGCCAACCGTCTACAAAGAACATTCACTCGCCGTTTTGATATTTCAGTAATCGCCAGTTTTGCTGATTGATAAATCTTTTCCCTGATCTGCCTGCCGGGGGTAGATGCTCTTTTGCCCCTCATCTTTTGGAGCATGCTAAGTAAGTGGAAATGGCATCTTTGAATAATCCAGCCATTTTCATAGGCAATTGCATCAAATCCTCTAATTCCGTCAGAAACAACAGCAACTAAGCGGTTTTTCACGGATAGGGGAAGTCCATTGATAACCACGTTCCAATCAGTAGCATTCTCTTTGCCAGATTTTAAGACCGGATCAAATACTGTTACCGTTTCTGAATTAGTTGATTTCACCGATAAGCAATACAATGTCCAAAATCCGTTTTTAAACAACTGCCATTCGGCGTCAACGATTAATATTAGTTTCTGACCACGGATTCGGATAATTCTTCGGGCATTTACTACAGCCTTTAATTCATTGTTGAATCTTTTGTAGACAGCGTCAATTGATAGACGGGAATGCAAAGCAATCTGCTTAACAGAGAAACCGTGATTAAATACTTTGTTTAAATGATTTCTCGACCTACGTAAGGTTCTCCGGCCTGGCTTGGCTGGATGTACTCTCCATGTTTTTCGGCAAGCGGTACACTGCCTGCGCTTGCCGCCAAAACGAATTATTTTAGCGGCACAACATTTACTTTTCTCATGTATTAGTTTCATACAAGAGAAAAGTAGCAGAAAAAGTCAATATTTACTTGTAAATGAGCTAAAAAATTAAACTGTCACCAACCGAATTTATTCCATCATCCCGTAATTAGTAATTCTAAAAACCTATGCCTTATTTCGAAAAAGAGGAAAATTTAGATCCCAAAACACTGGATCTGGAACGGGCTTCTAAATCTTTAAGAGAAGAATTGGAAGCAATTGATTATTACCAAGAGAGGATAGAGAATGCTAAAGATGAAGGGCTAAAGAAAATCTTAGCTCATAATCGCGATGAAGAAAAAGAGCATGCCGCCATGCTGGTTGAGTGGCTGCGGAAAAATGATCCTGTTTTTGATCAAAAGTTTAAAGAGCACGATTAGTTTTAAATATTGTATCTACCTCTCCTATCCTCCCCTTATCAAGGGGAGGAATCCTTATGTTTCCCCTCCTTTGCAGGAGGGGTTAGGAGAGGTATTAATAAAATCCTAGAATAATCATTTTTCTTGCATCAGTGATTTGAAATCAAGATTTTTTCTTGATATAATAGCGGTTATTTGCTAAGGTTATTTACTCGAAAAGGCGAAACGTCGACGTTTCGCCTTCTAAGAAGTAAACAAAGAAAGTTCGTTTCATTATAAACAAGAAAGGAGGCCAGAAATGGCCAAAAGAAATCTGGTACTGCCGGGCAATCCCCGCTACCAGCCCGTTTCACTGGTACCTTACTTTGGGTATGACAATTTGGTGCATTCGTGGATTTGGGTGGAATCGGCGCTTCTGAAAGCGCTCGCGGATATCGGTTATCTGCCGGATGATGCCGAAGCAGCTTTACGCTTAAGAGGCAGAGCGGGTTGGCAGACTCATCTGGAAAGCTGCATTACCACGACCAAGGTTGATTATCGGGAGAAAACGGCGAAAAGAAGAACTAAGCACGACATTCGGGCGCTGGTATTACTGATGCAAGAGAATCTTCCGCCGGAACTGAGGCGTTGGGTTCATTTTGGCGCTACGTCCTTTGACATCCGCGACACGGCAGCAATCATTGATTTCAAAGCGGCGTATCAGAAAGTGACCGCTCCTACGGTTCGGAAGCTGGCTCTGGCAATAGCGGCAAAAACGGAGGAGTTTGCCGGAAAAATTCAGATCGGGCGAACTCATGGGCAGCACGCTCTGCCGATAACGGTAGGGTTCTGGCTGGCAACTATTTTGAACCGCCTGATGACCGCTGGCAGAAATCTTGAGTTTGATTCCTTATCGCTCGTCGGTAAGTTCAGTGGAGCGGTCGGTGCTCACAATGCCCAGATTGGATTAGGAATCGAAAAAAAGTATCAGGAATGGCGCAGCGGCAAAAGTTTACCCGATACTTTCGAGGCATTTGTGCTGGCAAAACTCGGCTTAAAACCGGCTGCCGTTTCTACCCAGATTCTACCGCCGGAGCCACTCTCCCGCTTTCTGTACAGTTATTTCCAACTTTCCGCCGTTTTAGCCCAGTTAGGCAACGATGGGCGCAATTTACAGCGCACGGAAATTGCGGAAGTAATGGAAGTGTTTGAGAAAGGTCAGACCGGCTCGTCTACTATGGCGCACAAACGCAATCCGATTACTTTTGAAAACACTGCCGGCATCTTCAAAATCGTAAAGGCAGAATTCCTAAAGGTGATGGACTGCATGACTTCAGACCACCAGCGCGATCTGGTAGACAGCTCCGTAATGCGGGAATTTCCCGGCATTGTAGTGTTGGTTCAGTACCAGCTGGAGAGCCTGCTGCGCTTAATTCCGAAAATGGTTGTGGACCCGGAAGCGCTGAAGCGCAACTTCCAGCTTTCCGCCAACGTGATTCTGGCAGAGCCGATTTATTTGGCGCTGATTCTGGGCGGCTACCGGGGTGATGCGCACAAGTTTGTGAACCACACGCTTACCCCGCGTGCTAAAGAAAGCGGAAACCAAATAATCGTGGAACTGGAAAAAATGGCAAGACGTAGCCAGACGCTTCAGAAAGTACTGGAAAACATTCCCAAAGACGTCCTTCGGTTACTGCATGATCCGCGAGAATATGTCGGTTCGGCATCGGCCGAAGCATTAAGAATTGCTTCAGGGGCTCATACACAGTTCTCTGAACATTAACTCCTTAGCCGATTCTTTAGATTGTAGGGCGTGTACTTTTACCAGAAAGTGCCCGCCCTTTTTCATTCATAAAGCCAGAAATCATCACGGTCGATATGCCAGGCACTTAGCAGCTCGTCCGCCACCAAAGCAATGACATCTTTGTTCCAGTTAACTTGTTCGGCCCCCTCTCTTTCCAAAAGCACTGACCAAACAGGGCGCAAATCGTCATCTGATTGGTAAGCTTCGCATTTAGCGTAATATACTTTGTTTTCTTCTTGGTACAATGCTTTAAACAGCTCGGCGCATTTCAGTTTAATGGAATTGAGATCCTCCAACACTTTAGTTTCATAATTGGTGGTGATTTCGTGTTCATCAGCCCAAAATCCCACCAGCGAAAAATACTCTTCCTGCTCGGACATTCTTCGATCAGATTCGTTTTTAAAAAGATAAGGTTTGCCTTGGATATTATTGCCGGCCATTACCTCGCTGACGATTGATTTGATGTTAGCGATGCTTTCTTCCTTGTTTTCTAGTTCTTTCCCTGATTGGTTAGTTATTTCCTCAATAACCTTGGACTTTTCTTCGTAGTATTTTTCTTCCGCAGTTTTATTGCCTCCGCTCGCGTAATAAATAATCACAACGACGATTCCCGCCGCTATTATAGCCAAAACAGCAATTACTATAATTAATGTTTTTTTGGTGTTTTTCATAGGATTATAATTAGTCATTAAACTTGTTTTTATTTCGACTAGCGAGGAGCAAAATGAAAGCTTGCTATCATTTTGGCCGAGCGACGCCTGCCTCCGCCGAAGCGAAGCCTCGGCTTCGCGCAGGTAGGTCGAAACACAGGGTAAATACCCCGTGGCTTGCCGCTTTTCCATTCAATCCCGCGGACGCGGGATTGGGGTCCAGGGCTTGCTCTGGGGTCAATACCCTTTATTATAGTATTTAATCCATTTTCTGGGAATTAAATATTTTTAGCTTATTATGCTACTATTAACTGGTAAACATTAAAGGCAAAACTATGAAATATTGTCCCAAATGCAATGCCCTTTTAAACAAAGAAGCCGAATTCTGCAGCGAATGCGGCACCAAAATCGAATCGGAGAACAAAACTTCAGAACCCGCTCAAACTCCGATTACTCCAAAACAAAAAAGAAAAAAATCGAGCAACAGATTACTTTGGGTTATCATTATTATTTTTACCCTGGTCATTATTGGTGCACTGATTGCTGCTTTTTTTGTTTTTCGGGAATCGGATGAGAAAAATTCCAATTCCGCTATTCCTTCCAATCAAAATTTAAACATGAATGTCAATGAGAATACTAACGCCAATGTTAATCTTAATCAGAATGTAAACAGTGATGAGAATATGAATATAAATGATAATGGCAATATTAACATAAATCTAAATGAGAATAGCAATGAAAATACAAATGCGAATCTCAATGAAAATACTAACCAAGAGCAATTCACTCAAACCGATCCGGTAAATCCACTCCGGCCGCCGATCCCCGAAACCATTGTAACCGCTTCCTCCACCTTGGAAGACGCCAGCAATACCGGATTCGATTATTCCCCCTCTCAAGTTTTAGATCAGGATTTTTCCACGGCTTGGACCGAAGGAGTGAACGGTTACGGAGTGGGTGAGTGGATTAAAATGGAATTTCCAGGAACAGCCGAAATCAATACGATCGGAATCGTGCCAGGATACGCCCGCGATGAAGAAATCTACAACGAGAATGACCGAGTGGCGGATTTGGAACTGGAGTTTTCTGGCGGATCAAAAATAACCAGAACGCTTGCAGACCAATACGGCATGCAGTTTATTGAATTTCCAACCGTTGGAACTACTTATATCAAATTAACAATTAAGGGAGTTTACGACGGATCAAAATACCAGGATGCCGCCATTGCTGAGCTTGATATCTGGTCCGACTATGTAACCAATAAAGATGCCCAAGCAGCCCTGGAATACTATCAAACTAATAAGGAATCGGCCGCTCTAAAGCCTCCTGTGAAATACATCGAGAAAACCTACATGGCCATCGGCATTATGGGCAGTCCTACTCCAGAAATTCCAGTTAATTTCTATTCTCCCACTGTGGAGCCGATGGTTGCTGCCGCAGAAATCCCCGCCGCCACTCCTCAAGGAATTACCTTTACCGCTAAGTGGTTCAATGAAGGCAACTTGTTCCATACCCAGGATATTACCAGTTATTCGCCGGTTGCCGAGATTGCTACCATTACTATTGTTTCCACCGCCCAGATTAGTGATTTAGTTTCTCCACCTGATGTTCTGTGGCCTCTGGGCGATTATGATGTCAGATGGTATGAAGACGGCCAGCTTTCCACCACTCAAATTTTTGCCGTGACTCCGCAATAAGCCAAACTAAGGTTAGCATTTATTTTCTTAGAAATTAAAAAGATTTTGGAACTTATAATTAACTTTAAAAAATATGCGAACCGAGGAAGAAATTAAGGAAAAAATAGACGATTTGGAATCAGAGAAAGATGATCTGGAAACTGAATTTCAAGAGACGCTGGAGGATGAGAATGTTGAAGAAGATTCCGAGAAGGGTGAAGAACTAAGATGCGAGTATGACGAAAAAGTCGAAGCAATGGAAAAACAAATCGGTCTGTTAGAATGGGTCTTGAAGGAATAAACATTTTTAAATAAACAGGAAAGGAGGTGATAACATGAAAAGAAGCCTTGCCATTACGCTAGTGGCTTTCGCTGCCGTTATGCTAACGGTTGGCGTAGTGAAAGCGGCATCGGAATACAATATTACTTCCACCCTAGGAGGAGTAAGCGGAGATTTTTTTGATTTAGATGGAACTTTGAAAGTTGACTCAATTAAAGTAGGGGCCCAGGGAGTAGGCGGAGTGACCTTTTTTAACGGGACGATTGTAAATGAAACTACTAATAGCGGTGTTGATAATCCAGTTACCTTCGGCGATAATGTCAGGATTGATGGTAGAGTATATCGGGGTGCAGCCGCTGGGACAAGCGATTCCATGCCTTTTATTGTTAATGATAATATGGAAGTCACTGGTACCTTGACCGTTTCCGGATTAAGCGGTTCGGGAATTGTGTCCAGTAATAATATTGCCAGTAATGCAATTACCAGTGCCAAGGTGGCTGATGGTGCCATTGCCACAGAGGATCTAGCGGATAATTCTGTCACTCAAGCAGTGGAAGATTCTTCTACTACTTCTCAAACCACCACTAAGTCAGGGGGGGATTTCGATACCGCAGCAGAAGTTGAAATAACCACTGGTGACAGTAATCTGTTCTGCACGTTTAGCGGTTATGGAACGACTGGTAATCCTGACCATTCGATTACTGTTGCTCTGCTACTAGATAATGAAGTGATTGACCGGACCGTGCGATCAGCAACAATGGGCGGAGGAGATGGTCATATTATCTTAAACACCACAGCTATTTTGGAAGTTGCTGCTGGTGACCACACCATCCAATTAGGATGGAATACTGATAATGAGATTACGGCCAGTCTTTATGCCAACACTCTAGATTGTATTGAACTAAAGAAATAACAGCTGTGGCAATTCAAAAAACCCGTCGTAATTGGCGGGTTTTTTTGTAAATTTGTATAATATAAGCTATGAGAAAAGCCTTTATTTTTATAATTATCCTCGTATTCTTTTTTTATCCCTTAGTAGGATTTGCGGAAAGCTCTACATGGGCCGTTACCAATGATAAGGTTGGTTTAAATGTTCATTGGGCTTTAGGAGGATTCGGCAAAGACAGCCAATACAGCTACCGACTCACCCAAAGCCGCACTAAGTGGGTGCGGGAACATTTTTATACCGAAGTGTTTATGGTAGAAAATCCTAATGCTTGGTTTGAAAGATATGATTACGTTCTGAATGAATACCATCGCAAGGGGATTAAAGTTTTGGGAATGTTAGCCTATGGTCCGGAGCACGGCGATTTTCAGCAGCCCAATCTGGAATTGTGGGAAGATTACGTCAGAACAATTGTTTACCGCTACAAAAACCGGGTGGCCGCTTGGGAGATTTGGAATGAGCCCGACTCACCCAGTTATTTAAATCCTAACAATCCGGAAACTTTTGGCCCTATTTTAGAAACGGCTTATCGAACCATTAAAAACATTGACCCAGGTGCTCTCGTTCTGAATGGTGGACTGGTCTGGCCCAATTTCTATTTTGCCGAACAGCTTTTTCAAAATTACAACCAGTACTTTGACCGCTTGGCCGTACACGCCTATTACTGCCGAGAAGGAAACAATCAATTGCTTACGGACTTAAATTCCCTTCAAGCGGTGGTAAATAAGTACCGTCCCGGTGAAAAAATTTGGATTACTGAATTAGGCTGTTCTTCTTTTGACGAATCTTTTCAAGAATCCTATTTAGCAGGAACCGCTCAAGCGGTTTTGGAAGCTGGCTTTGTGGAGAAAATTTTTCTCTATAACATCCGTAACCGGGAAACGGGCAACGCTTACGAAGACCATTTTGGACTTTTGACCTTAGATCTGCGGCCCCGCCTTTCCTGGAATTGGTACCGTAAGCTCCCGCGGGGTCCTTATGATCAGCCAAGAATCAGCGTGGAACTAGAACAAAAACACGCTCAAGAATTAAGAGCGGTTCTGGAAAACTATTTTGGCCTGGGTAAGATTCCCGTGTCCGCAGAAAACTGGTCCAAGCTGGTTAATGCGTATATCTATGGGGGCTATCCGGTAATTGCCATTGTTCAATCCTTGCGTTTTGGCGGCAAAACAGTGCATCCCACTATTCATTATGATTATTGGCAGGAATCAATTGATTATCAGAATTATATCAATAAAGATTTAATCAATGGCCGTTTTGTTTATTCTTACGGAAAGGCGCGCTTACCTATTGATCAAGAGCAACAGAAAGCCTTAGAATTAAAACAAAAACTCCAAGACCAATTTGGCTTAGAGCATTTACGGATTAATGATACAAACTGGGTTAAACTATTAAATGCATATGCCTACGGGGGATACCCGGTAGAAGCTATTGCGCGGGCGGTAATTTATGGCGGAAAAACGGTTCATTTAGAAATTCCATGGAAAACCTGGCAGGAATCAGCCGATTACCAAGAGTTTATCTCCAAACCAATCCCCACTTCTTAGAATTTATCTAATCTGATTGGTGGTGTATAATAAATCCCAAATGGAACTATTTTTAGCTCAACCTCGCGGATTTTGTGCCGGAGTAACCCGTGCCATTGAAACGGTGAATTTTGCTTTGGAGAAATTCGGTTCTCCCGTCTATATCCGTCATTCCATAGTACACAATCAGCACGTTATAGATGAATTTAAAAAGAAGGGGGCAATTTTTGTTGAAACCCTTCAAGATGTTCCCAAAGGAAGCCGAGTAATTTTCAGCGCGCACGGGATTTCTCCAGCGGTGCGGAAAGAAGCGGAAGCGCGTAATCTGAAAGTAGTTGATGCTACTTGTCCTTTAGTATCCAAAGTACATTTGGAAGCAATCCGCTACGCCAAACAGGGATATTCCATTATCCTGGTTGGACATAAGGGTCACGTGGAAGTGGAAGGAACGGCTGGTGAAGCTCCTGATCAAACAATAATTATGGAAAGCAAGGACGAACTAGCTGGTTTAAAAGTGATTGATCCAGCTAAAGTAATCGTACTAACCCAGACTACGCTTAGTATTGATGATACTCAGGAAATCATCGGTGCTCTAAAAAAGAAGTTTCCCCAACTGATTGAACCGCCTAAGGGCGATATTTGTGATGCTACCCAGAATCGCCAGGATGCCGTTAAGTATTTAGCTGAATTTTGCGATTTAGTATTGGTAGTGGGAGATCCTTCTAGCTCTAACTCCAACCAGCTGAAAGAAGTTGCTTCAAAAAAAGGAATCGAGGCTTATTTAATTAAAGACAGCTCTGATATTGATTCAGAATGGC
This sequence comes from Candidatus Kerfeldbacteria bacterium CG08_land_8_20_14_0_20_40_16, assembly GCA_002774635.1. Classification (GTDB taxonomy): domain Bacteria; phylum Patescibacteriota; class Patescibacteriia; order UM-FILTER-42-10; family UM-FILTER-42-10; genus UM-FILTER-42-10. The sequence goes on from PEXU01000047.1 coordinate 9,020, forward strand.
TAAACGGCGTAACGGCGGTGGGAGTAACGGCCAGTGCTTCCACTCCCGAATATCTTATTGACCAAGTGGTTGTCTTTCTTCAAAAGCAGGGGGCTCAGCAAATAAAGGAAGTTCAAAGAAGAAAAGAAAACGCTGAATTTCCTTTACCCAGTGAAATAACAAAAACTAATTATTAATTACCAGGGCTATGGTATATGAACTAATTATTGTTGGCGGATCAGCTTCCGCTGTAGCCGCCGGAATTTACGCGGCTCGCCGAAAGTTAAATTTTATTATTATCTCCAAAGACTTTGGGGGAGAAGTGGCTAACTCTGGTGAGATAGAGAACTATCCCGGGTTTGTGAAAACAACCGGCATTGAATTGAGCGAAAAATTCAAGAAACATCTAGCGAGCCACAATGTTTTTCCGGAAACTGGGATAGAGGTAAAAAACATTAAGCAAGAAAATAACCGTTTTATTCTGGAGGCGGATAAAATAGGAAAGGCCGTTGTTTATGAAGCGAAAAGCGTGATTATTGCTACGGGAGTGCGGCCCCGGCAGTTAGGTATACCCGGAGAAGAAAAGTTTAGGGGTAAAGGAGTGAGTTACTGCACGGTTTGTGACGGTCCGTTGTTCAGAAATAAGATCGTGGCTACTATCGGAGGAGGCAATTCCGCTTTAGAATCAGTTTTAATGCTTTCTCAAATCGCTTCTAAAGTTTATTTAATCACCATTAATTCGGAATTAGCAGGAGAAAATACTCTCATTGACAAAGTCAAGGCAGATAAGAAGATTGAAATTATCTGCAATGTCAATACTAAAAAAATAATAGGCGAGCAACTGGGGGGGGGCTTGGAATACAAAGAAAAAGAAAGTTCCCAAACCAAAAGACTGAAAGTGGATGGAATTTTTGTTCACATTGGGCATCTTCCCAATTCCCAAATGGTTGATTTGACGGAGAAAAACAAATTTGGCGAAATAATCGTGGATCGACTTGGCCAAACAAATATTGGCGGCCTGTTCGCGGCAGGAGATGTAACCGATATTCCCTATAAACAGATTGCGATTGCTACGGGCATGGGAGTGACAGCGGCGCTTTCGGCCGTTAGCTATTTAAATAGCAATTAGCTTGTAGAAAATAGTGAGTTAGGTATAGGATGTTAGCTTGTAGGCGGGTAGAAAGAGAACGAAAAGCGAAAAACGTAAAAGGCAAAATCACAGATGAAAATTAAAAATTGTATTATCAGTTAAACAAAGATAATAGAAAGTTAAAAATCATTTTTCGCTTTACATTGTAATTTTTCATTTTCAGTTTTTAATTTTTCACTAAAGTAATACTCGCTACAACCAAAAGCCAAAAAGCGATAAAAAACGGATGACTCATTAAAAAGCCGTTTTTTATTTGACATCATTTATCAAACGTATTATCCTTATTAGTAATCATTCCTAATAAGGAAAAAGTGAATAAATACCACAAATCAACCCGTCTGACCGCTCAGAAAAAGACGATTTTGGCTTGTCTTAGGCATTTTGAGCCGATTCACCCTACCTCCCAAATGGTTTTTCAAAGAGTAAAGAAAGAAATTCCTAATATTTCATTGGCAACAGTTTATCGGAATTTAAATTCCCTTCGGAAAGGGGGATTTGTTGAAGAAATAGTCGTTCATGACGAACCAAGTAGATATGATGGCCGGGTAGATGCCCATCTTCATTTTCGTTGCGAATGCTGCAAAGAAATAGTTGATGTAGAAGACCCTAATCTATTTCGTTCCACGTCGCGTCTTTTGAAGGAAAAGGGTTTCTTAGTTCAGCGCTCCACTCTTGTGTATTCCGGCCTCTGCCGAAAATGCCAGAACCATAAAAAAGACGATAGTTTATTTTGCAGCGCGCTGGGAAAGATTAAGTCGAGTCTTCCGAAAAAGGGCTCCTCCTGCCAGATTTGCGGCTTCCAGGAAGAATGTTCGTACCATACAATTAAATAGCATCCTTGTTTGCCTTGCCAGAGTTTGACGGCAACTGAAAAATTTTATAGAGTGGAAGAGAAGCTAACAAACTTAATCCAATTATAAATGGCTGACGAACAAAAAAAGGATGCGCCAAAAATTTCCAAAATCGAAGTAGATCGTGATGCCTGCATCAGCGTAGCAAGCTGTGTAGATATTGCCCCCGAAGTATTTGAGCTTGACGATGAGGGAAAAGCGGTAATCAAGAACCCTAAAGGTAATCCTGACAACACGATTTTAGAAGCAGCGCAGTCTTGCCCAGTGAACGCCGTTATTCTCTACGACGAGAACGGAAAAAAGATCTGGCCTGAGGAATAAAATATCCTAATAAATCAAGCTTAATTAAAGAAGGATACCCTCCTTCTTTAATCTTTTTAACTAAAAGTTTCATGAATGAAATAATCCTCGACCTAGAAACCCAAAATCCCTTTCAGTTTGGCAATAAGAACACTAAGGATTTAAAAATATCATTGGTGGGAATTTACCATTACGGTCAGAATCAGTTTTTAGCCTTTCCTGAAGAAAAGCTGGGGGAGTTATGGCCTCTCCTGGAACACGCTGACCGGATTATCGGCTACAATATCAAAGGGTTTGATTTTCCGGTGCTGAATAACTATTATTCCGGAAACATGGCACAGTTTCCGGCCCTAGACATTATGGATATTATTTACCAGAAGTTGGGATTCCGCGTCAGTCTGGATGACGTTGCCCGCTCTACCTTGAATATCGGAAAAACGGGGGATGGTTTAAAGGCGATCAAATTGTTCCGGGAAGGTAAAATGGATGAGCTGTGCGACTATTGCCTGCAAGATGTCCGCCTGACCAGGGATTTATACGAATACGGAAAGAAACACGGCAAGCTTCTCTACGAAAATAAATTAGGAAAAGGTGAAATAGCGGTTGATTTCAATCCATCCCGAGATCAGAGACATTCCATTAACTTTACCCTTCCCATTTAATGAAAAATATACTCTCAATTCAAAATCTGAAAGTTAAAGTTGATCAGAAAGAAATCATCAAGGGGGTCTCCTTAAATATTAAATCCGGAGAAATCCATGCTTTAATGGGGCCTAACGGTTCCGGCAAAAGCACCCTGGCCATGGCTTTGATGGGAAACCCTGATTTTAAAATTGCGTCCGGAAAAGCATTATTCAATCAAAGAAACATTTTGGCAGAACCTCCTGAGAAGCGGGCAAAACAGGGGCTTTTTCTTTCCTTTCAGTATCCCCAGGAGATAGCAGGCGTAAGTTTGTTTAATTTTTTAAGAACGGCTTATAACAATGTAAAACGAAAAAAGAATGATCCCATTTCTGTGGCGGAATTCAGAAACCTGTTGGAAGAAAAAAGCCGGCTCCTTAAAATTGATCCTTCGTTTTGGGGGAGACCGATTAATGAAGGTTTTTCCGGAGGCGAAAAAAAGAAAGCCGAAATTTTGCAGCTTTCGATATTGGAACCTAAGCTGGCAATTTTGGATGAAACTGACTCGGGTTTGGATATTGATGCTCTTAAAACAGTGGCCGAAGGCATCGATCAAATCCGTCGAAAAAATAAAATGAGTATTTTAATTATTACCCATTATCAAAGAATTCTGCGCTATATCAAACCTGATTTTGTGCACGTATTGCTGGCGGGCAAAATAGTGGAATCGGGTCGGCAAGCCCTGGCTGGAAAATTGGAACAAAAGGGCTATTTGAATTTCATCAAGAAAAAATAAGAGCATGATTACTAAGACCGCCGAAATAGTTTCTGAACAATACAAATACGGCTTTGCCATGCCGGAAAAATACGTCTATAAATCTAAAAAAGGGCTTGATGAAAAGGTAATCCAAGAAATTTCTTGGAAGAAAAGCGAGCCGGCCTGGATGACCAAATTTCGTCTGCAAAGCTATCAGTACTTTAAGAAGAGAGCTTTACCAAAATGGGGAGGAGATCTGAAAAAAATCAACTTTGACAGCATTTATTACTACATTAAACCAACGGATCACCCGGCCAAAACCTGGGAGGAGCTGCCTTCAGAAATTAAGGAAACCTACGACAAAATTGGCGTTCCGGAAGCGGAAAAGAAATTTCTGGCGGGAGTAGGAGCGCAGTACGATTCAGAAATGGTTTACCATTCTCTAATCGAGAATCTGGAAAAACAGGGAATTATTTTTTTGGATACCGATTCCGCTTTGCAACAATACCCCGATTTAGTAAAGGAGTATTGGGGTACAATTGTTCCGTCCAATGATAACAAATTTGCTGCTCTCAACTCCGCAGTGTGGTCCGGAGGGTCGTTTATCTACGTGCCAAAAGGGGTAAGCGTGAAACTGCCTTTGCAGGCTTACTTCAGAATCAATGCGGCGCGGATGGGTCAGTTTGAACGCACTTTAATTATTGCGGAAGAGGGGAGCGACTTTCACTATTTAGAAGGATGTACTGCTCCGATTTATACCACCGATTCCCTGCACGCAGCCGTGGTAGAAGTGTTTATAAAAAAGGGAGCCCGAGTGCGCTATACCACCATCCAAAACTGGAGCAATAATGTCTATAATCTGGTAACCAAAAGAATGCGAATTGAAGCAGAAGGAATCGGAGAATGGATTGATTGCAATCTTGGTTCTAAGCTAACCATGAAATACCCCGCCTGCTATTTAATGGGCCCGGGCGCGCGCGGCGAGCTGCTTTCTATGGTTTATGCCGGATTAGGCCAGCACCAGGATGCCGGCGGCAAAATGATCCACATAGCGCCCCATACTTCTAGCAGAATAACTTCTAAGTCAATCAGCCAGAACGGGGGAAGAACATCTTATCGCGGGCTGATTCAAATAAATTCCAAGGCAGAAGAATCAAAATCCCGGGTGGTGTGTGATGCCTTAATTCTAGATGAAAAATCCCGGTCCGACACCTATCCTGATATGAAAATCTATCAGCAAAATACCCAGGTGGAGCACGAAGCCACAGTCTCTAAAATAGGCGAGGAGCAGCTTTTTTACTTAATGAGCCGGGGTATTGACCAGATGACCGCCGAGACAATGATTATTAACGGATTCATTGAACCAATTGTAAAAGAACTACCGTTGGAATATGCGGTAGAAATGAACCGGCTGATCCAGCTACAGATGGATAGAAGTATTGGTTAATTTCATAATTTACAATTCTCAATTTTCAATGACTACTTTCTTAATTGTTTGAAAATTGAATCATTGAAAATTTATTGAAAATTGAAAATTGATAATTAAAAATTGCATTCTAATGACTAAAATAATAATTGATCAACTGAATAGAAAAAAGTCCAAGCGAACTTTGTCTGTTGGTAAAAGTGAGTCTTTAGTCTATTTATTACTGGGTTTACAGCCGGGCTCCAAAGAAGTCACGATAAATCTAAATGGCAAGGGGGCGACGGCCGAGATACTGGGATTGTTTATCGGCCGGCAAGGAACAGGTCAGATCAAAACAATTCAGCGCCACTTGGCTCCTGACACTACCAGCGATTTGTTAATAAAAAGCGTTTTATTTGATGAGGCAAGCTATAATTACCACGGCATGATCCGGATCGACCGGTCCGCTCCGGGCGCCAATGCTTATCAAAGAAATGACAACTTATTACTAAGTGAAAAAGCGCTGGTTAACACTAGGCCGGAATTGGAGATTCTGGCCAACGATGTCCGTTGCACCCACGGGGCAACCACCGGCAGAATAAATGAGGCTAACCTGTTTTATCTTACCAGTAAAGGTATTGCCAAAAAGGAAGCGGAGCGTCTAATCGTGGAAGGGTTTTTGCAAGATGTTCTTGAGAGGATTCCTGACCAGAAAAAAAGAAATGAGCTAGCAAAACAATTAAAAAGGAAATTAAATCATGTTAATTAAAATAGCCAAAACAAACGAAATATCAGCTGGAGCAATGAAACGGTTTACTGTAAGGGGCAAAAAAATCATCATTGTAAATCTGGAGGAAAAATTTTATGCCCTAGATGATACTTGTTCGCATAACCAATGCTCTTTGAGCAAAGGAGAATTAGAAGGCGGGATAATTATTTGTCCTTGCCACGGAGCAAGGTTTGATGTTTCGACCGGCAAAGTGCTGGCGCTTCCGGCGGTGAAAGACCTCAAAATTTATCCGGTTCAAATCAAAAAAGATTATTTATATGTAGAAATTTAATATGATTGATGCCGCTAAAATCAAAAAAGATTTTCCGCTTCTAAATCAGAAAATGAACGGCCAGCCGCTAGTCTATTTAGACAGTGCTGCTACTTCTCAAAAACCTCAAGCAGTAATTGATGCTATTAAGGATTTTTATGAGCGCCATAACGCCAATATTCATCGGGGGATCTACCGGTTAAGCGAGGAGGCCACCGAGCTTTATGAAGGTGCCCGGGAAAAAGTGCAAAAATTCATTAGAGCCAAAGAAACAAAAGAAATCATTTTTACCCGTGGTACTACTGAATCAATTAACTTAGTGGCTTATAGTTGGGGCAGACAAAATATAGAAAAGGGGGATGAAATTATTGTTACGGAAATGGAGCATCATTCTAATCTGATCCCCTGGCAGTTATTGGCTAAAGAAAAAGAAGCGGTTCTGAAATTTATTCCGATAGATGATGAAGGTCGTTTGAAGATTACTAAGCTGGACAGTTTGTTGAATAAGAAAACAAGGTTATTAGCAATAACGCATGTTTCTAATGTTTTGGGAGTGGTTAATCCTTTGAAAGAAATCATCACCAAGGCGCATAGTAATGGAACGCGGGTGCTGGTAGATGGTGCCCAGGCCGTTCCCCATCTGTCCGTGGATGTATCAGAGCTAGATTGTGATTTTTACGCTTTTTCAGGCCATAAAATGCTGGGACCGACCGGCATCGGAGTGCTCCACGGAAAAAGGGAGTTATTAGAAGCGATGCCTCCCTTTATGGGCGGGGGTGAAATGATTAAGGAAGTTACCAAAGAAGGCGCTACTTGGAACGAATTGCCGACCAAGTTTGAAGCGGGCACTATGCCGATTGCCCAAGTGGTCAGTTTAGGAACGGCCATTGATTATTTGAATGGCATCGGAATGGAAAATATCTGGCAGCATGAACAAATGCTCATTGCCTATGCTTTAGAAAAGGTTACGGCCATACCTGGAGTTAAAATCTATGGTCCGTTGAAACCGAAAGACAAAGGCGGAGTGCTGTCCTTTAATATCGGCGAAATCCATCCGCATGACATTGCTTCTATTTTTGATGAAGAAGGAATTGCGATCCGGGCCGGTCACCACTGCGCCCAGGTATTGCACCGTCGTTTAGGGATTCCCGCTACCGTCCGGGCCAGTTTTTACCTTTATACCGATCAGTCGGATATTGATAAACTGATAGGAGCAATTAAGAAAGCTAAACAACTTTTGCTATGAACACCTCGGATATTTATCGGGAAGAAATTATTGACCATTCCAAACATCCGCGCAATTTCGGTAAAATTGCTAAGCCGGATGTACGCTATAAAGAAAAAAACCCGCTTTGCGGTGATGAAATAGAACTTTTCGTAAAATTGGATAGTCATAAAAAAGTTAAAGCAGTCGCTTTTAACGGAGCCGGTTGCGTAATCAGCAGGGCCTCTGCTTCTTTATTCACCGAGGCGATAAAAGGAAAATCTGTGAGGGAATTAGAACAACTTTCTGCTAAGGATGCCTTGGAGTGCCTGGGTTTATCAGAGCTTACTCCGACCCGCCAAAAATGCGCTCTGCTGGTTCTAGAAACTCTCAAGCGCGGCTTGAAGAAATATCAACAAAAAACCAAATAGGAAGAATCTCTAACAATTAAACTAAATACTATGAAATACGAATTACCTAAACTTAATTATGCTTATGATGCCTTAGAGCCTTATCTTGACGCTCAAACAATGGAAATTCACCATTCCAAACATCATCAAGCCTATACTGATAATTTCAACAAAGCTTTGGCGGAGCATCCTGACCTGGCGGAAATGCCGGTGGAGGAGCTTTTAGCTAAAGTGAATGAATTATCGATTAAAGATAGAGATAAAAACGCTCTGCGTAACCACGGCGGAGGTTATTATAATCATAAACTGTTCTGGGAAATTATGGATCCCGCTAACAAAAAGGACGAATCTTTAATCAAGGACATTGAAACAGAGTTTGGCTCCGTTGATTCCTTTAAGGAACAGTTTTCCGAAACGGCTAAAACTCTACTAGGCAGCGGCTGGGCCTGGCTAGCACGGGATAAAGAAGGCAAGCTCCATGTTTACGGTCTGCCTAATCAGGATTCCCCCTTCCAAAAAGGGCATACCCCGATAATCTGCCTGGATGTTTGGGAGCATGCTTATTATCTTAAATATCAAAACCGCCGACCGGAATACATTGAAAACTGGTGGAATGTCTTAAAATTAATTTAGAAAGGGGATACTAATAAGTGAGGGTCTGTCTATTACAGTAGGCGAGCTCGCGTCGCGGGATCGCCTACTTTTGTATTGACCAATCATTTCTTTATTGATAAAATAAAGGACTTTAAGAAGTTTTTTTGAACATTCACAAACCTTAATAGAGGAGGGCTTGAAATGCCGCTCAAAATAATTGTTGGTTGTCAAAAAGGCGATGAAGGTAAAGGTAAGCTTGTTGATCGAGAACTTACATTAGGTCATTTTACCTGGAACGTGCGTTTTCAAGGTGGGCGCAATGCCGGCCATACCGTGCAAGTCGGAGATCAACAGATTATCCTGCATCTGATTCCTTCGGGAGTGCATCACAAGAATGTCCAATTGGGACTAGGCCCGGGTGTCATTTTTGACCCACAGGGGTTCTTTGAGGAAGTAGATGAACTCAAATCTTTTGGGATTGAAGTTGAAGGGCGTCTCTGGGTTTCCCCGGCTGCCAAGCTGGTAATGCCCTGGGATAAGGTTCTGGACGGAGCAATCGACCAAGTTCGGGCTGAAGCTCAAGGTAAAACGGTTCAGGCTGGCGGTGGAGTAGGAACCACTAATCGCGGGATCGGTCCGGCTTATGCCAATGCCATTGCCCGGGACGGTCTGACCGTTGCCCATCTGCTGAATCCGGAAATTCTCCGCCAACGGCTGGGAACAGTGGTGCCGGTCATCAATCGGATACTCAATGCTTTCGGCTGTCCGGAAACTAGCGTATAGGAAGTATTTGATCTGTACGCGCCGCTCGGAGAATGCTTACGGAAATTTACTAAGCCTCTTTCTCAAGGATTAGTACAATCACTTGAGAAAGATCAGTGGATTTTAGTGGAAGGTGGTCAGGGTGCTTTCCTAAGTGTTGACTGCGGGGTCAGTTATCCCTGTTGCACTTCTTCCATTACCACCTCTAATGCCGTTTTTGCCGGGTTAGGATTGCCGCTGGTTCCCGAGTGGATCGGTCCGATCGTAGGCGTGGTCAAAGCTTACCAAACTGCCGTCGGTAATCATCCCATGCCCACTTTGATTGGTGGAGAAGTGGAAGAGAGAATCCGCCAGCGCGGAAAGGAATTCGGTGCTACCACCGGTCGTCCTAGGCACTGTTGCTGGATTAATGGCTTGGAATTGGTAAGGGGGGTCTGGATTAACGGATGCACGGAAATCGTCATTACTAAGCTGGATGTTCTGGACGAAGAACCAGCAATTCCGATTGCGCGGGCGCTACGCTACAATAACTATGAGATTCATGAACTGCCTTCGACTTTGGAGGAATACCTAAGATGTGAGCCGGTTTATGATCAAGCTATGTCTGGTTGGCAAAAAGATACCAGTGGGGTTAGTAAATTCTCTAACCTTCCCGAAGAAGCCTGGAACTATCTCAAGCAACTGGAAATCATTGCCGGCGTGCCGATCACCGGCGTTTCTAACGGTCCTCAAAGGGATCAGTTCTGCGTCGCGTGATGCAGAACACCTCCAGGGGAAGAATTATTCATGGTTCTTCCCCTATTTTATTTGACGAGGATTAATAATTTATGATCAGTAGGCGAATTTGGCCAAATTCGCCTACTGATAGGAACGATGTCCCACGTACCAAAGTAGGGTATTTGTTCAGTGGAACGAGTACCCTTTTTAAATTTCCAATTTCCAATTCTCAATTTTCAAATAAGTTCCAAATTCCAATGTTCCAAACATATTTATAATTTGGAATTTTAATAAAAAAAGGGTATAAGCACAAAGTGCTCTACCCTTGTAAATTCCTCCTTTCGAATGAACTATCCCGTCCTTTGATAAACAGGTTCACGTTTCTTCTTAAAGGCAGTGAGCCCTTCCGCATAGTCCGGATGTGGTGCGAGTTCTTGCAGGTAAACCGTTTCGGAAAATTCCAGAGCTTCGGTAAGGGTTTTAGCATTCTGGGCACAGTGGGTTAGCACGCTGGTCGCCTGATTCAGGACAAAGGAGCTCAACTTAGCGGTATGCTGCTGTACATCGGCAAGCGCTTGGGCGACGGTAGTTTCGTCAATGTGCAGGACTTCTCCAAAGAGACTGGAAATTTTAGGTAGTTCCGCAACTGATCTGAAATCCAGTTGCTCAATGAGATTTTCCAGCGTGCCGGTAAAAGTCTCGTCAATCAGCCCCATAACGCGCATATCCTCCAGTTGCCAGGGTTCCTCTCCCTTCAGAATTTTACCTGTCAGCAGAAACCGGATTGTGCTTGTGATGTCCTTTGATAGGCGGGGGAAAACTGCCAAACCGAACGGCGGATAGCAAGCCAGCTTAATCTCCGGAACTCCGAAATACAGCGTTTTGGGATTCAAGGCGATTACCTTCCGGCAGGCCCGGACCAGTTCCGCTCCTCCGCCTAGACACTTGCCGGAAACAATAGCGACGGTAGGAAGGGGAAATTCAGCAACGGTCCGGCAGAGATTGTTGAAAACAGGAAGCATTTTTCCCACCTTCTCCGGAAAATGTTCGCCAATATCCGCTCCGGCGCAAAAATACTCTCCTTCACTGGCGAGCACCAATAGGTCGAATTCCTTGATCGGGAATTCCATCAGCAGAAAGTGGGATAGTTCTTCGCACATCGCCTGGTTCAAAATGTTTAGCGGCGGTCGCTTAAGCAGTAAGACCGCATTTCGACCATATGGTTTGAGTTCAGTAAATTGCAAATTCATCCTCATACTCCTTAATAAGTTAATAGGACAAAAATTTCGGTTGTCAGAACGGGGAAGGGCTACGATTCTTGAGGTTTTCCCAGCACCGCCTCAAACAGCTCTTCATTCATGGGATGACCTTCTGCCAGCAACTGTCGGTACTTAATGAAATCAATGACATTCGAGCCGGTGATTTTCTTGGTGTTGAAGGCAGTGAATCCCAGAGAACCTTCGCCCTGCATGTTTGCTGCTAGCCAGTGCCGGTTGGGAAGTTTATTCTGGTCCCACCCGGATTTTTTCTTCTGCCGGATACCGTCAATAGATTTCATCAGACAGCCCGAGAACAGGTTGATAAAGGTCCAGACGATGCGGTTGACTGCGGTATCGAGCTGAGCGGAATCATATACCACTTTTTCCATCAGACCTTTGGCATGCTGGATTTCGTTGTGTCCTGAGAGGCGTTCGCCGAAGACAATTCTGCCGTTCTCTATCCATTGGTCGGTGATGACCAAGGGGTTGGTGATGAATTTTCCTTCCAGCTTGAGTACTGGTACTGCCTCGGTGATTAATCCCAGCCGCAACATCTTGTAGGCAGACCACATTTCGCAGGAAACGCAGCTCCACATTGCTTGCTCAAGGGGTAACAACCAAGGCAGAAAGTCAGTAGAACCGCCGTCTGGTGCGCTGCCATGACGAGGACCGGCTTGTCCGAATATAGCAGTGTCAGCGGCAATGGTCAGATCGCATGCCATGCCAATTTCCTGACCGCCAGCTACGCGCATGCCGTTGACTCGGTTGATGACGGGCTTTTTGCAGTTTAGAATGGCATCCACCATCGCGATGAAAAGGTCCATGTACTGACCGTATTCTTCCGGCCGGCCGGAGTAATACTCGGCGTATTCCTTGGTGTTGCCGCCGGTGCAGAAAGCCTTGCTGCCCATGGCAGTGAAAACCACTGCTACCACACTGCGGTCCATTGAGGCGCGGTAGAACCCGGCGATTACTCCTTTCACCATTTTCGTGGTGTAGGAATTAAGTTGCTCCGGGTTGTTCAGAATAATCCAGGCGGTGCAAAGGTCTGGAACTACCAGTCCTTTGTCGTCCATTATCGGGCGTAGTTCGTACATTACACCCGGTGCTTGATCGCTGAATAGCGATTCGTCAAAGAGATTATGGTCTTTCAACTCATGATCTCGTGGTACCCAGTCTAGTGACATGTTTTACTCCCTTCTGTTTTTACTAACTGATTGGTGATTTTTTGATTGTATTTGGTTGTAAAAGTTCAAATTTGTATTTAATAATACAAGTTTTATATCTTAGCATAAGGAAAAGGGGAATTCAAATCTTGACTTTGTTTCTGGTTATATGATAGTGTGAAATTACAGATAAATGGCGTTCTCGGACGTCTATTTTTTGTTTAATTCTCAATTATCAATTCTCAATTTACAATCAATTTTCAATGAAACAATTTCCAAACAGGTATGATTTAGAAGATAGAACAGCTAATTTTGGCGCTGATATCATATTATTTTGTAAAAGAATTGTACAGGACGAAATCGCCAAACCCATTGTAAAACAGCTAATTCGTTCGGCAACAAGCATTGGAGCAAATTATATGGAAGCAAATGCCGCAAGTTCAAGAAAAGATTTTAGAAATAAGATATACATTTGCAAGAAAGAAGCTCAAGAAACAAAACATTGGCTGAGAATGATGTTGGTCTGTTTACCGGATAAGAAAGAAAAGATAAATAAACTACGTGGAGAATGTCAGGAATTAACGTTAATTTTTCAAAAAATAACCTCGTCATTGAAAATTAAAAATTAAACATTCACTGAAAATTGATAATTGGAAATTGAAAATTTGTTTTTATTGTAAATTTGACAATTTATCCAAAAATAGAATAGGATAGGAATTACAACTAAATAACTAATTTTAGCCATGAAACTGCAATTTAAGTACAATCTGATGAATTCCAAAGATACCCAAGGAATCAGGGATGTTGCCGTATTATACGGTAATCTCGCTTGCCCGGGCAGTTTTAGGCTAATTTTAGGCAAAATGTAATGTAATTTAGTTATTATCCTAGTACTGCCCCGGCAAAAGCCGGGGTTTTTAAGTAGTAGGCGAATTTCGCGAAATTCGCCTACAAAACCGTTCCCAAACTGGAGGAAACAACCATGATCAAGAGAACAACCAAAATATTCTACCTTGTCACCGGAATCAGCGAATTTTTCGTGGCTTTTCATTTTGGCACCTACGTGCTGTTCTTGCTGTCGCACCAGCTGACGCTTTTTGAGGTCAGCCTGGTAAACATGGTTTTTATGACCACCATGTTCTTATTTGAAGTGCCAACCGGTGCTATTGCCGATATCTTTGGCCGAAGATTCTCTTATCTTCTGTCTTGCCTGGTCACTGCCGCCGGATTCCTGTTTTACGGATTTTCGAGCACCTTGGCCGGATTTATGTTAGCGGAAGCGATTCTGGCCTTGGGAGCAACCCTTACTTCCGGAGCGTTAGATGCTTGGTTTGTGGACAGTCTGAAATTCTACGGCTACCAGGGGTCGTTTCACAATTTCTTTGCCCGCCAGGCAAGGATTCTGAATGGAGCAACCATCTTTGGCGCTTTGGCCGGCGGTTACTTAGGCCGTTTGAATCTCGCTTACAATTGGTTTGTAGCTGGATTCGGATTTCTGCTGGTAGCTTGGCTGGCCTCGCGGTTGATGAAGGAGGAATACTTTCAACCGAATGGAAACGGCATAAAGGGCATTCTGTCTGATTTTCGGGAAGTAGCCGGCAGCTCTTTCCACTATGGTAAGAGCAGTAAGGCATTTGTCTTGCTGGTTCTAATTGGCGTGGGAGTGAGTATTGCCACTATGGCCCCTAATATGCAGTGGCAGCCGGTTTTCCGGAGGTACTTTAATGATCCGGCGCTCTTTGGCTGGCTTTGGGCGGCCATGTCCGTGGCGGTAATAATCGGAAACACCCTAGTTCCTTGGCTGGCTAAGAAATTACCAGGCCAAAAATGGGTCTTTGCTTTAGCACTGCTGGTGATTGGAGTAGGGGTGATTATCACCCCTTGGGCTTCCGGATTACTGATCACCCTGTTGTTCTTCCTGTTTCATGAAATGGGTCGGGGAGTGCTTAGGCCCAGCCTGGATGCTTATTTAAACAGGATTATTCCTTCTAATTGGCGGGCCACCCTCCTCTCAATTTATTCTATGACCACCACCGGCGGAGCGGCCCTGGGACTACTGATAAGCGGTTATTTAGCAGAGCGCTACTCGATTCCGCTAACCTGGTCTCTGGCCGGGGGTTTGTTGCTGCTACTTATCCCCATCTCCTTGAAGCTCAAGGAAGAAGGAAAAAATTAAAAGGTCCTTCCTAACACCAAGAAGGACCTTTTTTATCACTTGTTTTAGCTAAAATATTCAAAAAATTGATTTACCCTACTTTATCGCTTGACAGTGTTTTATCAGAAGAAGTATGATAAAAACAACAAAATAGACTGGCAAACAAACACCAAAATCAATTTAAAAACCTTTAACAATCTCAGGGTTTGTTTTTTTCTCGCTTTTTTTCACTGAAAATGAGCAAAAGTGGGGAGTATTGACTGACACAAGATTTTGTGATAGAATACCTTATAGGACCACTAGATATAGTATTTTTAAGAATACAAAAAGCTAATTTGTGGGGAAATAACAAATCCCACCCTTAAAAGGGTCTATTTTTTTGCGAAAAAACTATGCGTTGTCCAGTTTGCCAACATCCCGATAGCCGAGTGGTAGATAGCCGGCTGGTAGAAGACGGAATAGTTATCCGTAGGCGCCGGGAATGTGAAAAGTGTGAATTTCGATTTTCTACCTATGAAGAGGTAGAAATCCTAGATCTTTCTGTAATTAAAAGAGACGGACGCCGACAGCCCTATTCTCGAGAGAAACTAGAAGAAGGATTAAGGAAGTCGTTGGAAAAACGCCCAATCGGGTCAGATGATTTCAAAAGATTAATTAGCCGGATCGAAAGGGATATTCAACTTAAGAGTAAATCAGCTTCTGCTCAAGCTAATGGTTCCCGCCGAGAAGTTCCTACTTCCAAAATAGGCGACATTGTGATTAAGCATCTTCGCAAAGTTGATCCGGTGGCTTACATTCGCTTTGCCTCGGTCTATAAATCATTTGATGACATTGATTCCTTTAAAAAAGAGCTTAAGAAAATAAGTTAGCTTTTCAAGCATTAATTAGGAGGTTTTATGCCCCAACAAACACAAACACTTACCTCTTCCAAAATCGAAGAAGAAATCGAAATAAAAGATTCAGCCCCGGAAACAGATAAAAAAAGAGGTCTTTCTTTCCAGCGACTTTTTACCTACGCCGAAACTCATCCTTTCGATGAAATCAAATGGGAAAAAAGAGATGCCGTAATCACCGACCCGAAAGGCAAAATAGTCTTTGAGCAAAAAGAAGTGGAAGTTCCTGATTTCTGGTCTCAGAACGCTACTAACATTGTGGCCTCGAAATATTTTTATGGCGATAAAGAAAAAAAAGAAAGAGAGTTCAGCGTCAAACAACTGATTGACCGAGTCTCTCGAACCATAACCGACTGGGGCAAAAAAGATAATTATTTTGCATCCGAAGAAGATGCGGAAAATTTCTATAACGAATTAACTTACCTTTTAGTAAATCAATACACGGCATTTAATAGCCCAGTCTGGTTTAACTGCGGGGTTGATCGTTATGATAGTGGTTCAGGAAAAGGACGCTATTACTGGAACAAAGAACAGCAAAAAATATTAGTTGCCGAAGACGATTATACTCATCCCCAATGTTCGGCCTGTTTTATCAATTCGGTGGAAGATTCCATGGATTCTATTTTAAATTTGGCCAAAACCGAGGGAATGTTGTTCAAATTCGGATCAGGAGCCGGTACCAACCTTTCTCCTATTCGGTCTTCTAAAGAGCATTTAAGCGGCGGCGGTCAATCCTCTGGCCCGGTGTCGTTTATGAAAGGATTTGATGCTTTTGCCGGGGTGATTAAATCGGGCGGCAAGACTCGCCGAGCGGCCAAAATGGTCATTTTAGATGTAAATCACCCGGATATAATGGAATTTATTGGATGTAAAGCCAATGAAGAAAAGAAAGCCTGGGCTCTAATTGATGCTGGTTACGATGGTTCGATTGATGGAGAAGCTTATTCTTCGATTTTTTTCCAAAATGCCAACAATAGCGTTCGGGTAACGGATGAATTTATGGAAGCAACCCTGAATGATGGTAAGTGGAAAACAAGGACAATTACCACTGGCAAAGTAATGGATACTTTTAATGCCCGTGACCTTTTGCGCAAAATCGCGGAAGCAACCCATATTTGTGGCGATCCCGGACTGCAGTTTGATACCGCGGTTAATGATTGGCATACCTGTTTGAATACCGATCGCATTTATGCCTCTAATCCTTGTAGCGAGTATATGTTCATCAATGATTCGGCCTGCAATCTGGTATCTTTAAATCTGACCAAGTTTTTGAATGATAATGGGGAGTTTGACGTTGCTTCTTTTAAGCATGCTGTGGATGTAGTAATTACCGCTCAAGAGATAATCGTGGACCGCGCCAGTTATCCGACCCAGAAGATTGCTGAAAATAGCCATCTGTTCCGTGCCCTCGGGCTGGGATACGCCAACTTGGGAGCGCTTCTGATGTATTTGGGCCTTCCTTATAATAGTGATAGGGGTAGAGCCTTGGCCGGTGTAATCACCGCCATTATGACCGCCGAAGCTTACAAACAATCTTCTATCATGGCCAAAGAAAAGGGGGTTTTTGATAAATATAATGAAAACAGAGAGCCCTTTTTAAGGGTGATTCGAAAACACCGGGATGCCACTAAAGAAATCAACGGCGATTTGACCATGCCTGGTCTAAAACAGGAGGCGGAAGAAATCTGGAACGAAGTTTTAGAACTAGGAAACGAGTACGGCTTTCGAAATGCTCAAGTAACCTTGCTGGCTCCTACCGGTACCATCGGCTTTTTAATGGATTGTGATACTACCGGTATTGAGCCGGACATTGCTCTGGTAAAATACAAAAAATTGGTGGGAGGAGGCTACATGAAGATTGTGAATAATACTATCCCCATGGCGCTTAAACGGCTTGGCTACAACAATGATCAGGTCAAGGACATTATCGACTACATTGACAAAAACGATACGATCGAGGGAACGCCTTATCTTAAAGAAGAAGATCTGCCGGTATTTGATTGCGCTTTTCGTCCTTCCAACGGCGTCCGCTCCATTCACCATTTGGGGCATATTAAAATGATGTCGGCCGTTCAACCCTTTCTTTCTGGAGCCATTTCTAAAACGGTGAACATGCCCGAGAATTCAACGGTAGAAGATATTATGGATACCTATATCCAGGCTTGGAAGTTGGGCTTAAAAGCAATTGCCATTTATCGGGATAGTTCTAAACGAACTCAACCTTTAAACAATAAGAAAGAGGAAAAGGATGTCAAGAAAGAGGAGTTTAAAGTAATTCGTAACAAACTGCCGGACGAAAGACAGTCCATTACCCATAAGTTCGAAGTAGCCGGCCACGAAGGATACATTACGGTTGGTCTTTACGAAGATGGTCGCCCTGGCGAAATCTTTATTACCATGTCGAAAGACGGCAGCACCCTTTCTGGAATAATGGACGCCTTTGCCACTTCTATTTCCCTTAACCTGCAATATGGCGTTCCCCTGAAAGTGCTGGTTAATAAATTTACCCACACCCGCTTTGAACCGGCCGGCTTTACCAATAACAAGCAGATCCCGATGGCTAAGTCGATTATGGATTATATCTTTCGCTGGTTGGCAATAAAGTTTTTAAACCCCGAAGAAGTAGCGTTGGTTCATAACGCTTTATTGATTGGGGAAGACAAGAAGGAACTGAAGGAAGAGGTAAAAGAAAATAGCAAAATAAAGGAGGAAGAAAAAGATTCTCCTAATCCGGGCGAAGGTCAAGACCCGCTGCCCGCTTTTCAAATAAAGGTTGAGCAACAAGAATTGTTAACCTTTCAGAACCACGAAGATGCTCCGTTCTGCGAAGAATGCGGATCAATTATGATTCGCAACGGATCCTGCTACAAATGCCTGGAATGCGGCAGTACCAGCGGCTGCTCCTAGTCTCAATTTTCAATTTTCAATTTACAATTTTCAAGTACGCCATTGAAAATTGAATCATTGAGAATTTAATGGAAATTGCAAAATTGATAATTGAAAATTATTGATTATATTATGTCCAGAAAAACAGAAAATAAAGGATTAGTAATCGTCTACACTGGCTCTGGCAAAGGCAAAACCACCGCGGCGATTGGAATGGCAGTGCGCGCGGCCGGTTATAATCAAAAATCAATCATTATTCAATTTATCAAAGGAACTTGGAAATCAGGGGAAGGGCAGAGTCTGAAAAAGCTTTATCCTCAAATAGAGATTATTCCGGCCGGCAAGGGATTCGTAAAGATATTAAATGACCGCGAGCCTTTCAAAAATCATCTTCAAGCGGCTCAAGCGGCCTTAAAACTGGCTCGGCAGGCTGTCCGTTCCCATAAATATCAAATAGTGGTTCTGGATGAAATCAACTATGCGGTAAAAGGGAATTTGGTTTTAGTAAAAGATGTCTTAGATCTAATTAAAATGAAGCTTCCCTCAATCCATTTAGTGCTGACCGGCAATTACGCTTCACCCCGCCTAATTCAAAAAGCCGATCTGGTGACAGAAATGAAAGAAATTAAACATCCTTTCCAAAAAGGAATTAAGGCTCAAGAAGGAATCGATTATTAAGCGATTTGACAGCTCTAGTCAAGAAGTAATAGAATTAACTCACCTTAACAATTGAAAGTTTAATCAGAGAGAAAACAGGGAACACCGGTGGCTCCCTCGTCAGACGAGGGGGGAATCCGGGGCAGACCCGCTACTGTGAGTTCTGAACGAAGTGAAGAAATCACCTCGAGCTTAGTCGAGAGGTGATTATTCCCCAGCTCAGAATAAGCCAGAGAACTGAATCTCTCTTGAGAAAGTCTTCTTTACTTTCTTCGCGGATAGAGAAAGGAAGGGTCTAATTTTTGCCTTCCTTGATAGGAAGGTTTTTTTGTCCGCAGGGATAATCATTAATAAAAAACGATATGTCTAAAAAAAGAATTTATTTCCTCGCCGTTATTTTAATCACCTTGTCTTTAGTTGGTGCTGGTTGTCTTACTAAGGAAACCAGCACTGAAACAGGCCAAGTAAAAGGAGAGGCAACGGAAACAGCACAGCTCCAAGTTGATCTGGTTATTAATACCGGCAACAGCAACCTGACTTATACCATATCGGTTATTCAGGATTCAACTGTTTTAGCGCTGTTACAATCCGCTTCGGAAAAATACGGGCTGGCTCTGGAAGTTCAGGATTCTACTTATGGACCATTTGTTCAGGCGCTGGCTGGCAAAAACGGAGGCGAAGATGGTAAATACTGGATTTACTATGTTAACGGAGAAGCGGCCACCGTCGGGGTGGGGGAGCAAATCGCAAAAGATGGTGATAAAATTGAATTTAAATTTGAGTAATTATTAATCCCTATTATTATGAATAAGTTCAATCGCAAAAAATTATTTTTTGCTGTTTTGCTGATTGGCTTTGCTATCTTAGGCCGCTATCTTTTATTGGAGGTGCCAAACGTAGAAACAATGACCGCTGCCATTCTTTTAGCCGGTGCTTTACTAGGAGGAGCATACACCCTGATCGTTCCCTTAGCGGCAGTGGCCATCTTTGATTTATTCTATGGCAACAGTTCCATTCTGATTTTCACCTGGTCCGCTTGGGCAATCATTGGTTTTTTTGGGTTGGTGCTTAAAGGAAGGACCAAAAGCGCCTGGAAGTTTACGGCCGGTTTAACAGGAATGGGAATGGTTGCTTCTCTTTTTTTCTATTTTTGGACCAATTTTGGGGTCTGGCTGATTGGTAATTGGTATCCTAAAACGACCAATGGTCTGTTAAACTGCTTTTTGGCTGGTGTTCCCTTTTTGAAATGGCAGATTATTGGAAACCTGATTTTGGTTCCGGTTTCTGGATTAGCCTTTCATTTTCTTTTTGAAAAAATCAGAATGGCTAAACTAAAGCTGTTATTTATCCCCACACCAAGAACGTCCCACCCTTCGAAACGGGGGTAAAAGGGAGATTGAACTTTCCTAAAAAATGTCCCATTTTCAGAATGAGGTGTGGGGATTTACTAAAGAAACAAACAGAGCTAAAATTGATTAGGTTATCATTATTATAGAGATCAAATTATGAAAGCCAGGCGATTTTATCCAGTAATTGTTGGTATTTTAGCAAGTTTTAGCTTAATTATTTATTCTGTTAAACCTCAAGAAAGTTCTGCTGCCGAGCTTGCCCAATCCGCTACCAGAATCCGGATCGATCAAAATACGATTAAAAAAGGCTTTACCGTGGAACACGCCAGCGGTAATTTTCGTTTTGCCGTTACTCCCGGGCAGGTTGATCAGGAAGTAAGCATTGTGTTGAAAAATGAAACTGTTTTTAATGCTCCCTTGCCCGCCGGAAAGAAAGCGGTCAGCCCCTTTTATTCCTTCGGAGTAAAAGGAATGGACCATAACCCGGTTATTGTAGAAAAGCCTTATTGGGTGGCCATGCACTATACTTCAGATAATTCCATTGCCCCCAAAGCTATTTACAACTGGGACAGTAATAAAAACAGCTGGATGAGAATGCCCTCCGGCGTGAATCTAGAAGCCCAAGAAGTACGAGCAATTTCCCATTTGCCTTTTTCTTGGGTGGTAGTTTTAGAGGATACCAATACTTTGCAGGGCAGAGCCAGTTGGTTCCCTTCTTCCCAAGGGTTAGTTGCTGCCAGTAACGATTTTCCTCTGGGTACCGAGCTGACAGTGATCAACTTGGCTAACAATAAAGCTGTGGTAGTAAAGGTTGTTTCTACGGGCCCTTTCGTAGCCGATCGGATTATTGATTTGTCTGATGATGCTTTCCAAGAACTGACGACGCTTTCGGAAGGAGTGATTGAAGTTAAAGTCCAGCCGGCAATAGCCAGTCCAGCTGTGGTTAGTATTGATTCTCCTTCGGGTATTTTGATTGATGCGGGTTCCGGCCAGGTTCTTTGGGAAAAGAATGCTAAAGAGGTGCGTTCCATTGCCAGTATTACTAAACTGATGACCGCAATGATCTTTTTGGACACTAACACCTCTTTTGATAAAGTAGTCGCCATGGAGCAGTCAGATATGGCTAGCGGTTCCAATTTACAAGTAAGTGCCGGCGAAACTCTGAAGGTACAAGATTTGTTTTACTCTATGCTGGTCGGTTCTGCTAATAATGCCAGTTTGGCTCTGGCTCGTTCCACTGGGCTATCGCAAGAGGAATTTGTCAGCCGGATGAATGCCAAAGCCCAAAACTTAGGGCTAACTAACACTCATTTTGTTGAACCATCTGGCCTTAATCCCGATAACAAATCAACGGTTCACGACGTGGTTTTGTTTTCTAAGGAAGCTCTGAAGTCTTTTTCCATGCTCCAAGGAACCACCACCAAAGAATATACCTTTACCACCATCAACCGCGGCGTTTTTCATAGAATAAAAAACACTAATGAACTGCTCGATTCCTCGCTTTACGTTACCGGCGGAAAAACCGGCTATTTGGACGAAGCCGGCTACTGCTTAATGGCCAAAGCCAAAAACAGTCAGGGTCGCGAGGTAATCGCGGTTACCTTGAGTGCGACTACCTCTAGTTCAAGATTCAGTGATACCGAGAAATTGCTTCGATGGGGGTTAGGTACTCCTTAATCAAGTTTGCTTATGGGAAACGAGTCAGTACCGAAAAGCGACAAAGGGCTTTCGAATAATTCAAAAAGGGCAATAATTTTCAGTACCCTTTTTATTTTTACCTTATTCTGGTTTTCCCCCTCTTTTAAAGTGGGATTTTTAGCGGACGATTACGATTTTTTGGAACATACTATCCAGGCCGAAGAAACCGGCCACCCGCTTTTAGCTTTGTTGAATACTTCCATTGGTGGAATTTCGTTTTATCGGCCAGTAATCAATCTTTCTTTCGGACTGGGTTATCAATTTTTTAACTTCAATCCCTTAGGATACCATTTAACCAATATTATCATTTTTGGGATAAGTGTTGGTTTGTTTAGTCTTTTAATTGATTTTCTTTTTAACCGCCAGTTGCTTGGTTTTATGGCCGGCCTTTTATTTTTAGTAAATCCGTTTAGTGCCGAGAGCGTAGTTTGGATTGCGGGCCGGACTGATCTAATTATGCAGTTATTTTTGCTTCTTAGTCTAATTTTCTTTTTGTTGCTACGGAAACAATTTAAATATTTCTGGCTGCTTGGCTTTGTTCTGGCGTCTTTATTATGTATTTTCAGCAAAGAAAACGGAATTATCATTGCCGGCCTTATTTTTTTAATCGACCTTTTTTGGTTTAATTTAATTAGCAAAATAAAGCGGGGTTCTTTAAAGGAGCGTTGGCGACTGTTAGCCCCCTATTTTTTAATAGGGCTGGTAATAATTTTGTTTTTTATCGGCCGCTACCTGGTATTAGGCCATTTCATTCTTCAGCATAATGAATTTGGCTATCCTAATTTCAGAATGCCCGGATTAAGGGATGTTTATCTGTTTTTCTTTTATTTTGTCAAAGGCATTATGCCCAGCAGCGGATTTGAATGGCTGGGCATTCCTTCTAAGATTTTTTACGGTTTATATTCCCTAAGCATGCTGGCTGGATTGTTTTCTTTGGCCGCTTTAATTTACAAAAAAGCATTTCCCTTCCTGAATCGTTTGATTTTTGCCGGGCTATTCACCTTTTTCTTAGTTCTGCCAGTTTTAGGATTTGTCCGTTTTGTTACCGCTGACCATCAAAATGCTCGTTTTCTTTTTGTGCCCGCGCTTGGCATCATTCTATTCATCATTACGCTCTATGGTATTTTTCCTAAAAGCGGTCTGCGGCTATTAAGAATGAGCGCGCTTGGCTTGATTATCATTTTGTGGGGAGCAACTTCTTGGTACGTTCAGATTCCCTTTAAAAATGCCAGTGATACTTTAAGAGGGGTTTTTGATAAATTTGAGCAACAAATAATGCCGGAAATCCGAACAGTAGCACAACCCGCTATCTTGCTGGCAAATTTGCCCCAAGTGCGCCGTGGGGTTTATGTCACTCCGTCAGATATCGATTTGGCGCTGCAAATAAAGTTTCCCCAATTAAAATCCGCGGAGATTCAAATGTACGGCATTGTTCCGTTAGCAGACTCGGCAATTTGCCAGATCCAGAATGGCGAAAGAAACCCAGTCACCCTGTTTGCCTATCTTTGGCAAAATGATCAGTTTGTTTCTTCTGAAATAAGAGAAAGAGTTTCTTTTTCCCCGCGCGATCCGGTATCTTTAGGCGGAGCTTTGAATGAAAATAATCAATCGGTGGAATTCCCTGCCGTTGTTGACCATCAGAAATCAATAGTTTGGAACTATAAGGGAGAGGCTTTTGATCCGGCTAACCTTAAAGAATTAATAATTCCGATCAATTCCTGGGAAGGGGAATTAAGCGGTGCCTCCTCGCATATCCGTTTCCGCTTTAGCTTTGGAGATAAACTGAATAATGACCGGATGCTGGCTATTTCAGTAAAACAGGAGGATTTAGACCAAGGGATGATTCGCTTGCCGTTGTGTCCCTACCCTCGATTTTATGATACTTACCCAATTAAAAAATTGTCATTAGAATGGTTGGGATTCGAGAATGCCAAAATAGAAGTAGGCGCTCCTGAATTTCGTTAATAAATAAAATCTGTGTTTACCTATCTAAATAAAATTACAAAAGACAGGTACCTATTGATATTTATCGGGTTAGTCGTGGCCTTGGTTATTTTTAATATCCTTTGGATTATAAAAGATCAGAGCCCTCCGCTTTGGGATATGGCCGCTCATTCCGCCCGCTCAGTGGACTTCGGCAAATTCATCCAGGGCTTTCACCCGCGCGCTATTTTAAATTACGTTTCTATTTATCCGCCGTTTACTTATCTGTTAACGGGCAGTTTGTATTCTATCCTAGGCTTTTCTGAAGACATTCCCCAGTTTTCTTTGCTAATTTACCTGATAGTTTATTTAGTAAGTATCTATGGGATTGCCCATAAGCTTTTCAGTAGAAAAAGCGTGGCCTTGTTCGCGGTATTTTTAGCGTCAGTCTATCCTTTGCTAGTTCATTTTTCCAGAATATACGATCTGGATTTCCCTCTAACGGCCTTACTCGCTTTGTCCTTATACGCCTTATTAAGAACAGGCTATTTTACCAATCTCAAATGGTCTGTTGCTTTGGGCGTTATCGTTGCTCTGGGCATGCTTACTAAGTGGACTTTTGTTATTTTTTTCCTTGGCCCTTTAGTGGTCTACCTGTTTGCTTTCAAAAAAACCAATGATAGTTTGGCAGAAAACGAACTATCCCGAAAGGTTTTTAGGAGAAATCTGCTAATGGCGGTAATGGTGGCGCTTGTTATCGCTGTTCCGTGGTATTGGCAGAATTTTTTTGATGTTCTAAAATCCAGCATTGCTACCCGTAATAATGTTTTCTCAGTTCCTTACGAAAACATTATTAGCATCGGCAATATTAATTATTACATCCTAAAAACAATTAAAAGCGTCACTTGGCCGCTTGCCCTGCTGATGCTGACGGGCATTATTTTTTCTTTTCTGCGGCACAAAAAAGAAGACTGGTTTTTGCTGAGCTGGATTCTGTTACCTTATTTTTTAATGACTTTTTTAATCTATTCCAAAGAAAGCCGCTATTTTTTGCCGGAGTATCCTGCCTTGGCAATAATTTCAGCCGGTACTATTCTTTCGCTCAAAAAAATCTGGCTTAAAAGGACTTTAGTTATTGGCGGAGTGATCATTGGAATATTTATCTGGATAGAAACTTCTTGGGGAATTCTTTTTCTACCCTGGAAGTTTTACCAGCAAATAGGGTTTTTTAGAACTTATGGCTATTTTGTCCCCTCTACCGAAGATGTGGGATACGGCTTTACCCGCCCGACCCAATACCAGACAGCAATTAAAGAAATTCCCCGTGCTATTCTGGCCGATCGGAGCAAGAGAAAAGTATCGGCAGAAAGCCCAAGTAAGATTTTAGTTGTACCGAACAGCATTTTCTTGACCGCTGCCCAAATTCAGTTTTATGGCAATCTGATCGGTTTAAAAGCCGATTATAGTTTAAGTTCTAAAGTAAGAGTTAAGGATTTTAGAAAATTTCTGCCCCAGGCGGACTACATTATCACAAAAACAGGTGATCAAGGCCCCAGCATCTGGTCGCCTCATTTAAAGGATATCCAAGAGGAATCAGAAAATCCTGAAAGCGAGATTTTTAGTAAGTACGAACTGATAGATACTTGGCCTTTAAACGGAATTGAAGCGGAAAATCAAACAGCAAGACTTTATCGCAGGAAGGACTAAATATCCTTACATTGGGAATCAAGGCAAATGTATCCTCGCCCACGGGGAATGAGTGATATGGGCGTCCTTCAAAAGGGCGTTTTTTAATTGCATGATTACTGTTTTTGGAGATAAAATAAAAATCCTCCCACACCATTGACCCCATTAGAGATTTCCATAATCAAACCTTAGTATATTCTTGGTTTGAATCAGATAATTTGAAATACTTAGGTTAATATTCATTTTATCTCTAACGGGATTGACAAATTCTACAAAGTATGATAGGGTGATCTGTTACACTTACCTGTTTTTTAAACGGGTTTGCTCGTAACGCGTTCGTTGAAAATTGGTTACAAAACCTAGCAATCTTGTAAGTAATGTTGATAAAGAAATAAAAAAAGAGAGAAAGGAGGCAGAAATGCCTACGAATCCAACAGTTCCAGAAACCGGTGAAGCTTCTACTTCCCCAAAAACCAAGAGGAAGAAAAAAGGCCTTTTCCTTTGGGCTGAAATCTTAAGGTGGGTGCTTTTCGGACTGATTGTTCTAATTAGCCTCATCTCAAGCCTAAGCTCTGGTAAAGCCGTAGACCTGATCGTGGCCTTGGTGACAATTATTATTTCTGCTGCCGTGTTGTGGGTTTTAGTTCCGATTCTGGTCAGGAGAATGGCGGACCAAGGATTGTTTTTTCTGCGGGTTCCGGAAATGAGAGCCGCGCTAATTCTGTGCGACAAAGTAATCCACAAAATCCTCATTTCTGCTTCCGAGAAACATCGGACAAGGTTTGATGGATTAGTGACGGAGAAGGGGGTTAAGGGAGTAAAACTACAAGTACTGGAATCCGGTCAGGGGCTGGTTTGGATGGGAGTACCCTGGAAGTACCAGCGGTATGAGTGGTATGAGAAATCCGACGAGGAAAAAAATCCCGAGATTGATCCTCAAACTCTGCTCGTACTTTCCGAGCGGATTTTCGATTTTACGCCGCCCGACGTTGATACTGCCGAACCGATAGAGATCCATGCCAAGTTGACGGTTTACTTCTATATCTATGACCCTTACAAAGCGCTTTTCGGAGTGCGGTACTACCTCGAAGCCCTTGCGCTGGAAATTGCTTCGCGTTGGCGCAAGGTCATATCTCTACTGCACTATTTTCAGTACATCAGAGCGGAAGAAGGCAAGTCGGATCTTAAGGGCAAAACAGTGGGACAAGTCTCGGCACTTATTATGGAGTCAATGGAAGTTGACCCCGAGATTATCAAGTTGGCCCATCGTCGGCTGCTCACTGATTTGTGGCTGGCGGCGATGAAGAAAAAACTCTACTTCGACTCAGAAGGAAACCTCCAGGAAAACAAAAGAGAAGAAGAAGCGGTTCCCTGGGACATCACCGACCCGCTCGTTTTAGACGGGAAGACTGGAAAGAACAGCGAATTCGACGTGTACGACGACTTTACTGCCATGCCTGGTAATCGTGTCTACGTGAAGGACAACGGCGAGGTAAAAGAATCGGTCGATGGTACCACGGTAAACCTGAAGCCTCTGAAGCCTCAGCCCGGTGAACAAAATCCGGTGGTCGATCTTGTTCACAAGGTCGTATACACCTACACCCAAACATCTGAAGGAAAAAAAGAGGTGAAAAGGGTGTTTTACAAACTGGGCATTCCGCCCAGCAAAGCTGTCCGCCGGATTTTTGAAGACTGGGGAGTCGTGCTCAAAGACGTCGAAGTCACTGACATCGAGCCAAAAGAAATAGCCATTAGAGAAGCTCTGTCTGAAAGACTTAAGGCCAGAGCCGCGGCCATGGCTGTGAAAGAAACGGCCGCGGGTCATAAAGCCAAAGACATTCTGGAAGGAGAAGGAGTAAAACAGAGGACGATTCTGGAGGGAGAGGGTCAGAGAGAGGCAAGGAGACTAGCGCTTGTCGGAGATGCCGAAGGGTTTACGGCACAAATAAAAGCCCTTGGACTTTCTCAAGGAAAAGAAGCAAGCATTGTTCTAATTGCCGAGCAAATGCGGAGAATCACCGAAAAAACCCAGATGACCGTAATGGCTGGTAGTGGCGCAGGTTGGACCGATCTTTTCGGAAGCATTCCCCTCATAAAAGACCTCTGGTCAGGGAAGCCGCAAACCTCAGAATCCTTCATCGGCACCTTATCCAGCATGTCAGAAGCGGATCTGGCAAAGGTGAAAAGTGAACTTGCCAGAATCGATAGCAGCGTTGAAAAAGAAAAGCAGAAAACTGATAAAACTGAATGAACCAAAAGCGGGCGCTGGCCGGTTGCTGGCGCCCACTTTTCCTACTTTAGGAGGTAAGATATGTTTGTAGTAATGATTGTCGTGCTGATGGTGTCTGCTGCTATTGTGATGACGTTTTTGCTCATCGGAAAAGCGGCAACACCAAGCCAGAGAAGAACGGCGGCTGAAACGTCTCCTACAGATGTGACACAAAATCCGAATTGGCTTAGTCGTCGCTGGAAAAGGATTCGCGGCAATAAACCCTTCAAAGAATGGATGCGCACGTGGGGGACCTTCGGATGCTGGGTGTCTTTCTGGGCCGCCGAAATAATTTTGGTCGAGGTGAACAATCCGGGGTTCTGGAAGAAACTGTTGTTCGGCTGGGACTTTATGACTGTTGGCTTCTGGGTGATGCACGTTATTTTCATTTGGACCTTGGGAACCTGGGGTTCGGGGAAAAGCAAGGGAGCCCGGAAGTTTTCGGTTCTCCTATGCAACGTAGTATGGATCGGGCTCTTCGTGTTTTTTCAGAGCCAGATCCTAAATATTCCCTATTCTGATTGGTTATTTCGGAATGTGCTAAAAAACAGTAACCAGTCAGCCACTACGCAGACATACACCACGCCAGCAAACTACGAGAACTATATTGCTAGTCCAGCTCCTGGTATGATAATTGCCGGAGTGGTGCCAGAGGGTAAAGCGCCGGATGGCTCCTGGAAACTGCAGTATGTCTGCGATCTGAAGCCGGGTGAGAACCTCATTACCATTACCGAGGTAAACGGTCGTATCCGGGCGAACGGTCGCTACACTCGGTTTGAGAGCGAAAAGCTCTACGCCGATGTAGTGCGAGGCCCTCGCGATTGGGAATCAATTGAGATTTCTGACGAGGAAAGCCCACTTCGGCTCGCAGTGGGAAACCGACTGGTCCTGATCGCCGGCCCGGGCGAGGTACGGATGACTGTAACCAAGCTGACCCCCTTGTATGCCTATATTGAGGCAGAACAGGGCGGTTCGGGAATCGTTCAACTTAAACTAACGGTGAGATCGAGCTAATGCTCGTTCTCAAGGCGGGGCGCGTGCTTTCGAAAGAGAGTGCCGCCCCTTTTTTATTTTTGCTCTAAAACAAAAATTCCCATAAAGGGATATAGTATTTCGGAAAGTTTGTTACTGGTACTAGGGGTGGGGATTGTCACCCCGTACCAAAAAATATTATTGCTAAACAGTAAAGTATGTGGTAGCGGGGGTGGGGATTGAACCCACGACCTTGGGCTTATGAGTCCCACGCTCTACCAACTGAGCTACCCCGCCTTAAAGTAGTTTTGAGTATTATTGCTAATTTAATGTAATCTTATATTTTTGCTACGGGGTGAAAGTCCCACGCTCTTCCTGGGTGCTTAAGGTCACCTTTGGTGACATCTCCGCACCCGTCTCGGCGCTCGCCAAGACAAGTAAGTTGTCTTGCTTTCCGCGCCTCGACCCAACTGAGCCCGTCCGCCTCGGCTACGCCGAAGGCGTGCCGGGCGGGCTACCCTGGCTTGGTTGCGGGAGGGGGATTCGAACCCCCGACCTCCAGGTTATGAGCCTGACGAGCTGACCGCTGCTCTATCCCGCGTCGTGTTGTCTTTTATAATTTTAAAGAATCCATCTCCTCCTTTTTGTTTTTTAAAGAATATTTCTCTTTTTCTTGCCTGGCTAAGTTTATCGAATTTTTCTGAATAAATCAATTTCCAGTTCTTAAATCGCTTTGTCCAGGTAGATAATCCCTCATTATGTTCTTTTAGCCTTCTTTGGATATCAGAAGTAGTCCCAATGTAATACCTCTTATTTTCGCTTTGAATTATATATACTATGTACTTTTTCATCTTATCATCCAGTAACTATGAGCCTGACGAGCTGATCCCGCGTCCGCGGGACTCTATCCCGCGTCGAATGCTTAAGTATCTTAACTTATAAAAAAAAATCTGACAAGACAGGTGGTAATAGTAAATATAGTCTTTGGTGGGCAAGGAGAGAATCGAACTCTCATGAGCTTACGCTCATACGATTTTGAGTCGTACGCGTCTACCAATTCCGCCACTCGCCCCTTTATTTAATGTGTATACTTTTTCCGTCGGATGAATGTAGGGTTTATTATACCCCAAACCTAGCTACTATTTAAGATTCCCTTTCGTTGTAAAATAAGTCTAGAAATAAAATACTTAACTGTCAACATTTCAATGATGTAAAAAATCAGCAAATCTGGTATAATGATACAAGATTTTGTCTTTCAAAATAATATGGCTCGAATTATTTCGCTGGTAAATCAAAAAGGAGGAGTGGGTAAAACCACTACCGCTGTTAATTTAGGAGCCTATTTAGCGGCGATGGGCCGTTTTGTCCTTTTGGTGGACATTGATCCTCAAGGAAACGCATCTTCCGGAGTGGGAATCGATTTTAGAAAAGTGCAAAAAGGAGTCTATGAGGCAATTATTAAACAGGCTTCTTTTCGGGAAGTGACTCATCATACAGCGTTAGAAGGCTATAAAGTGGCCCCTTCCACAATTTCCTTGGCCGGCGCTAATATTGAGCTGGTGACGGTGGAAAACCGAGAACACAAGCTGCGCGAGAGCCTGTTAGAGGTCAAGAACGATTATGATTACATTTTAATCGATTGCCCGCCTAGCTTAGGATTATTGACGATTAACGGCTTAGTGGCCGCCGACGAAATTTTGGTTCCCGTGCAAAGCGAATACTATGCATTAGAAGGATTAGGGCAACTACTCCATACCGTTAATTTAATTAAGGAAAATATTAAGCCAGAACTCAAAATGTTGGGAGCGGTGCTGACCATGTACGACCGCCGCCACCAGCTTTCCAACGAGGTAATGTATGAGCTTTACAAATTTTTCCCCAGTAAAATATTTCGTTCCGTCATACCCCGAAACGTGAAGCTGGCCGAAGCTCCTTCTTTCGGCGAGCCGATTATTAAGTACGATCCCAAATCAAAAGGGGCCAAAGCCTACGAGAGGCTGGCCCGGGAAGTAATTGAAACAGAAGGATAATCAGATAAAAATATGAAACACAATAGCAGCTTGGGTCGGGGATTAGCCGCCCTGATTCCCATCAAAAAAGAATCGACTATTTCTACCGCAGAGCTGGCCAGGACTGAAGTAGAAAGGGTGCAAGAGGTTCCGGTTTCCCAAATCCAGAATAATCCCATGCAGCCCCGGCACCATTTCGACCACCATTCGGAAGAGGAATTGGTAAATTCTATTAAAGAGCACGGAATTATCCAGCCGCTGATTGTTACTAAAACAGATCAGGGCTACCAGCTGATTGCCGGAGAAAGAAGATTAAGGGCCGCTAAACTGCTGGAGCTAGCAACGGTTCCAATAATTTTAAGAAACGCTTCCCAGCAGCAAAAACTGGAGGTTTCCTTAATTGAGAATATTCAGCGGCAGGATCTTAATCCTGTTGAAGAAGCCCAAGCTTACCGTCGGCTGATGGATGAATTTAGCCTGACCCAAGAGCAGTTGGCCAACCGAATGGGCAAGAACCGCGCCACTATTGCTAATATCATTCGGGTCCTAGAGTTGCCCGAGGAAGTCCAAAATGCCCTGATTGACCGAAAGATTACCATTGGGCACGCCAAAGTGCTTTTGTCGCTGGATAACCCTAAAGATCAAATCAACACTTTTAAAAAGATTTTGCGCGGGAACCTTAATATTCAAGAAACAACCAGGATCATCAGAAAAATCCAGCCGAAAGGAGAGAAAACAATCGACTTTGCTCTTCAAGAAAAAGAAGAAAAACTAAGAGCGGCGCTGGCCACTAAAGTGAATATTGAAAAGAGGGGGAATAAAGGAAAAATCGTGATCGCATTTTATTCCTCTGAAGAAATGGATTCCCTTATTAGAAAGATATTAGGCAACGATCGCTAGTGTAGATTTTTTGGATGTTGATGGAATATCTATTGTTCGATTGCTCGATTATTCTATTGTTACCAGCTAAGTTTAACAATAAAACTAATCATTAGCAGGAATTAAATGTCGTTTAAATTTTTATCCAAGGTAAATAATTCCCAAAAATCAATGGGCGATAAAATAATCAATTGGTGCCTTTCTTTAATTATTTTTTTCTTGCCTCTTTTCTTTTTTCCACTTTCCGTAAGTACTTTGGAATTGAACAAGATGTTTTTGTTCTATTTATTAGTCTTTATTGCTTTTTTAACCTGGATTATCAATTCGGTGTTAAGAAAAGAATTGGTAATCAAACACAGTTTTTTAAATACCTTAATAATCATCTTCGGATTAATTTACCTGCTGGCCTCTATTTTTTCTGACGATCGCTTTTTAAGTTTTATTGGCGCCCCTTTATCGCATGGCAGTTTCTTAGCGCTTCTATTCTTTATTATTTTCTATTTTCTGGTTACCAACACAATCAGGGGAATAGAAGAAGGATGGCAATTACTGCGGCTGTTTTTGTATTCCGGGATATTGATTGTAATTTTTAACCTAGCCCAGCTTTTTGGAGTGCATATTTTGCCTTTTGATTTTACCCAGAACAGCGCTTTTAATTTAGTGGCTAATTCCGTTTCTATTCTCGCCATTTATTTAGTGGTCTTGTTTGTGATTGGACTCGGTTTTTTAATCAGAAGCACTAAACAAACAGAAAGAATATCCAGCGAAGTTTTTTTGGTGCTAGTATTCGCTCTCCTCTTTTTCTTAGATCAAGATATTGGCTGGTATTTATTAATTTTTGGCTTATTTGCTTGGCTGGTATTCCTTTCTATGCAATCAAAGAGAATAAAAGCATTTTGGGTGATTCTGCCCACTGTTCTTTTGATTATTTCCTTAGCCTTTTTATTTTTTTCCACCACTTCATTGACCTGGCTGAATCCTCCCACCGATTTGAAGCTTGATTATCATACCACGCTCACAATAACCAAATCCAGTCTGACGCACTCTCTTATTTTAGGATCCGGCCCCGAGACTTTTCATTACGATTTTAGTGCTTATCGGCCAGTTGATTACAATAATTCTATTTTATGGCAATTGCGTTTTGATCGTTCCACTAATGAATTTTTTCAATTAATCATTACGGCCGGGTTTTTTGCCTTTCTCGCTTTTATCATAATTTCCCTCTGGTATCTAATAAGAGTAGGTAAGAATATTTTGGTATCCAGCGCCATCAAAGATGAATGGTATTATCAATCAGTAATTTTTTCGGGATTTTTAGTTATTTTCTTAAGTGGTTTTCTTTACCCTTTTAGTACCGCTACCAGCTTTATTTTCTGGTTCTTATTGGCATTGGGAGGGTTATTCTTAAACCGAAAAGAGGTGAAATTAAATCTTCAGAAATCAGCCGGAATCAATTTTATTTTCTCGCTTGGTTTTTCTTTACTATTAATCGGTGCCGTTTCTTTTATTTATTTTGGGATGAGAATTTGGCTGGGAGATTATTATTTAGCTCAAGCTCAAACCACCTTTGAGGAAACCAACAATCCTTTGTTGGCCATAGAAAAACTGGAAAAGGGAGTAAGTCTTAGTCCTTGGCTGGCTGCGCCTCATTTGGCCCTGGCCGATGGTCTGATGGTAAGCGCCAATTATTCGGTACAGCAAAATGATGCTGCTAGTACCGGGAACTTATTAAATAGAGCGGAACAGGAAATAGAGCTGGCTATCAAAAAAGAGCCTAAGAATGTGGTGGTCTATGAACATGCTGGTGAGATTTATCAGCTGATTAGCAAAGCCGGCGGTTCAATAGCCAATGAAAAAATAATAGCAGTCTATGAAAAAGCGATCGAGCGGGAATCAAACAGTCCTTCTCTTTATTTAACTCTAGGCAGTGTCTATTTTTCGCAAGCCCAAATTATTCAAGCTCGAATTGATAATTCCCAAGAACCAACCGGAGAAGAAAGCGATTTAGAGACCGCTACTCAAAATGCCTTGGAAAAGATAAAAAGAGCTACTGAATTGAAATCAGATTACGAAAACGCGGAACAGCTTTATGCTCAAGTTCTAGAATTTCAAGGAAAGTTCTCAGAAGCGGTTGAATATCTTAATACTGCCTTAGCGAACAATGCAGCCAGCTTAACTCTCTTAGAAGAAAGGGGTAAGGCACTGTTAGCCGAAGAAAAATTAGAAGAAGCCCAAAATGATTTCCTGACCATTTTAGCGCTGGCGCCCAATCACGCTAATGCCCATTATTGGTTAGCTTTGATTTACGAGAAGCAAGGGGAAAAAGATAAAGCAATAGCAGAATTAGAGCAGGTTTTAAAAACTAATCCGGGCAATTCGTTAGTGACCCAAAAAATCTCCCAGTTAAAGGGAGAATCAAATTAATTCGGAAAAATAGAAAGAGATCCGGTCGCGGCCGGATCTCTTTGTTATATTTTGTCATTTGGCGTAGCGACGAATTCTTTCCTTAGCTAAATGCGTTTTGACAAATTCCAACCAATCGGTACTGGGACGTTTTCTTTTTTTATCCATAATAATTTCAACCATATCGCCGCTTTTCAGTTTGGTGTCTAATTTATTCATTTTTTCGTTAATTTTCGCCCCGCTGCATTTATTGCCAAGATCAGTATGAACGTAATAAGCAAAGTCAACCGGTGTGGATCCCTCGGGCAAATCAATCACATCTCCTTTGGGAGTAAAGACGAAAATACGGTTTTGGAAAATATCAGTCTTGATTGATTCCAGGAATTGGGTCTGATCCTTAACTTCTTTCTGAATTAAAATCAAATCTTTAATCCAAGCAAACTCTTTCCTTAAATCCTTTTTTGATTTTAAAACTCCCCCTTCTTTATAGTGAAAATGAGCGGCAATGCCAAATTCAGCATACTCGTGCATTTTAGGGGTTCTAATTTGAAATTCTACTACTTGTCCTCCTAGACAAAAAATGGTGGTGTGCAGAGATTGGTAACCGTTAGGTTTAGGGGTGGCAATATAATCTTTGATTTTTCCTTTAAGTGGTTTCCAATTTTTGTGAATAATTCCTAAGGTGGCGTAGCAATCACTGATGGTCGGCACAATTATCCGAACTGCGATTAAATCGTGTATTTCATTAAAATCCATATTGTTTCTAAGCAACTTTTGATACAGGCTATAAAGATGCTTGGTCCTGCCGTGAATTGATAACACTTTGATTTTTTCATATGCTAGCAATTCTTTTATTACTTTTTTTACTTGTTCAATATACTTTTCTTCAGTTTGGAGTATTTCTTTCACTTTTCTGGTCAGCATTTCGTATTCTTCAGGAAGAACATAAGGGAACGACAAATCCTCCAGCTTACCTTTCAGTTCGCCCATTCCTAAGCGATTAGCGATCGGAGCGTATATTTCTAAGGATTCTAAAGCAATTCTTTTTTGCTTTTCTTTAGGAAGGGCAGCGAGTGTTTCTAAATTATGAATTCGGTCGGCAAACTTAATCAGAATGATTCTAATATCCTGCGCCATGGCTAGAAACATCTTTCTCAAATTTTCAATATAGCGTTGCATTCCCCGGTATTTTATTTTTCCTAGCTTGGTAATACCTCCTACCAAGGTAGCAATTTCTTTTCCGAATTCTTTTTCCACATCTTCGATTGTTTTAGCGGTATCTTCCGGAACATCGTGCAAAAGGCCGGCAATGATAATTTTGTCGCTTAATCCTAAGCTTGCCAGATTGTAAGCGGTGGCCAAAGGATGCTGAATATAATCTTCGCCTGAGAGCCGTTTTTGCCCGCGGTGCGCCTCCTCGGCAAAATCATAAGCCAAACTGATCAGGTCGATGTCAGCCTCGGGATTTTTCTCTTTTACTTCTTTAAGCAGGGTTTTAATAGTCATGGTCGTTGTGTTAGGCAATCCTAGTGTAAGCTAGAATTGTTTTCCAATCAAGGCAATTAAAACAAAAAGGCGCGAATTGTTTTGCGCCTTGCTTGATTGATAAATTTTTCTCAATTACTTTTTGAATTTACAGCCAGTATTAGAACAATAGCTTGTATTCCCCTTGCCATAAACTAATAGATTTTCGCAATCCGGGCATTTTTCGCCGGTCGGTTTAGACCAGAGGGCGAATTTACAATTAGGATATTGGTTGCAGGAATAGAATGTTTTTCCTCTTTTGCTTCTTTTCTCTACAATATCGCCCTTGCCGCACTGGGGGCATTTTACACCAGTAGTTTTCTCAATCCCTTTTATGCCTTTACATTCCGGATATTTAGAACAGCCCAGGAATTTTCCGTAGCGACTCTGCTTGATCTGCATGGGAGCG
This sequence comes from Candidatus Kerfeldbacteria bacterium CG08_land_8_20_14_0_20_40_16, assembly GCA_002774635.1. Classification (GTDB taxonomy): domain Bacteria; phylum Patescibacteriota; class Patescibacteriia; order UM-FILTER-42-10; family UM-FILTER-42-10; genus UM-FILTER-42-10. Next base: position 44,947 of record PEXU01000047.1, read on the forward strand.
CCGCAAAGGTCACATTTTTCATCGGTCAGTTCCGGTTTCTCCGGTTCGCCAGCTCCATTTAAGGGTTTTGTATTTTTGCAGTCAGGAAAGCCGGTGCAGGCTAAAAATTTTCCAAAGCGTCCCAGTTTAATTACCATCGGCTTGCCGCACTTTTCGCAAACTTCTTCGGTGGCTTCTTCAGTTAAATCTTTTTTATTTACTTTTTCCATTTTTTGCATAAGGTTTTCTTTAAATGGTTGATAAAATTCTTTAATAATCGGAATCCATTCCTTTTTCGCTTGGGCAATTTCATCTAAATTGTTTTCCATATTGGCAGTAAATTGATAATCCACTATTTTAGGAAAGTGTTCTACTAATACGTCGTTAACCAGAATGCCAATTTCATTTGGTTTCAGTCTCCGATTTTCTTTGGATACATAACCCCGCTCGATAATTGTGCCGATGGTAGGGGCGTAGGTGGAGGGACGGCCGATTCCGTATTCCTCAAGCGCTTTCACTAAGCCGGCTTCGGAATAACGGGCCGGCGGTTCGGTAAAATGCTGTTCGGGAATGATTTCCTTAGCTTCTAATTTTTCATTTATTTCCAGTTGAGGCAGAAGTTTCTCTTGCTGATTATTGGGATATACTTTCAAAAATCCGTCGAATTTTATTATTGATCCGGAAGCCAAAAAATTGTATTTTTCTTCTTTATTTACAATATCGACACTGGTTGAATCAATTATGGCTTTTTCCATTTGGCAGGCGAGTGCTCTCTGCCAAATAAGTTCGTAAAGCTTGTAAATCGATTTGTCGACATAAGGTTTGATTGACTCGGGGGCACGGTTAATATCGGTGGGCCGAATCGCTTCATGCGCTTCTTGAGCGAGCTTGGATTTTGCTTTGTAATACCGGGCTGTTTTAGGTAAATAAGAAGCACCAAAACTTTCTTTAATATATCCTCGGGCCTCCTCAATAAATTTACGGGCTAAATTAACAGAATCAGTACGCATATAAGTGATTAGTCCCACTGTTCCTTCCGAACCAAGTCCCAATCCTTCATAGAGCTTTTGAGCCATAAACATAGTCTGGCGTGAAGAATATCCTAATTTTCGATTAGCATCTTGCTGTAGGGTAGAGGTAGTAAAAGGAGGAAAAGGATTGCGATAGGTTTCCTTTTTTCTAATCTCCTTAACAAAAAATCCATCCTTGAGATTTTCTAAAATGGCCTTCGCTTCTTTTTCGTTGGGGATGGCAAATTTATCCAGCGTTTTGCCGGCAATCTTGTTTAGTTTGGCTGGAACAGTTTCCTTGCTATCGAGTTTCTTAAATTCCCCTTCAATCGTCCAATATTCCCGAGCCTTAAAATTCTGAATTTCTCTTTCTCTTTCCACGATTAAGCGGACGGCCACTGATTGTACTCTTCCCGCTGATAGGCCTTTAGCCACCTTCTTCCATAGAAAAGGGGAGAGCTCGTATCCGACTAAGCGATCCAGCACCCGGCGGGCCTGTTGCGCATCTACCAGGTTTAAATCAAGCGAGCGGGGATTTTTCAGCGCGTCTTTAATTGCTTCTTTGGTGATTTCGTGGAAGGCAATTCTTCTAGTTTTATCTTCAGGCAAACCAAAAATATTGGCCAAATGCCAAGAAATAGCCTCTCCTTCCCGGTCTTCATCAGTAGCAAAATAGACCAAACTAGCTTTCTCGGCCAGTTTTTTCAGCTCGTTCACTTTTTTCCGCGACTTAGTGGGAATTACGTAATGGGGTTCAAAATTGCTTTCGATGTCGATTCCCATGTTTCCTTTAGGAAGATCTCGAACATGCCCGTTTGATGATTGAACATCGTATTCCTTTCCCAAAAAACGGGAAATAGTCTTGGCTTTGGTGGGTGATTCAACGATTACTAAATTTTTAGCCATAAAAAAATGGAGCTTTAAATTTTAATATCCTTATTTATAACTCAAATTGTTTATTGCTGTCAATATAGGAAGTTAGGAGATAGACTATGGTTGTGTTTGAAGGTATGGTCTGATGTATGGTTTAAGGGGTGGTTTAAGGTCTTTTAGGAAAATGCATGGATTAGAATATACTACACCCTTCTACCACGACCATACTTAGAAATAAACTCCCAACCTTAAACCCAGTAAGATTTCTTTAGTGGAGTGGATGAAATCTCACTATTGGATATTGTTATTACTATCTAAGTAATCTATAATGTTATATAGAAATGAATAATCAAAATTAAATCATAATTATATGGATATGGATATAGTATTATTTATAGTATTCGCATTAATTTTTATTACTCCATATTTCATAGCATTCTATTTCCGACGTCGGAAACCAATAATTACAGAATTAATATTGGCCTTTATTCTTGGTTTCGCCGTAGCTTCTTTTTTTTACTCAATCATAGATATTTTATATCACGATTACGGATTAGAAGGGGCTATTATAGAGCTTTGGATGTTCATTTTAATAATAATAGCTCTTATCAATAGTATTTGGTTGAGAAGGTCATTAAGGAAAAAACGTGTTGAACTTCAAGGTAAATCACAACATATTTATCTGTTTATTGCCTTAATACTTGGTATTTTACTATCAACTATTTTGTATTGGGGATCAATCGAAAACTTCGTAGAAAAAAGAAACATCTCGGCAGCTATAAAAACAAAATACCAAGAAGCTGTTAAGAAATCGCCCATAGTTGATATTGGAGAAACAATTACACTTACTCCAGAACAGCCAGCTTTTAAATTAAATTCTAGCAAAGGACTATTAGTAGAAGATATAGTAAAAAGAAACGATAAATTCCTTCAGCCTCACTGGTTAGGTTGTGATTTTAATTATTATGTATCCTCAGGAAGAAGTGGTATTAGTTATCTCTACTCTAAAAATTATGAAATTATGATAGAGAAAAATACATGTGCCCAGTTAAAAGACTGTGATACTAATACACTAAATTTGGAGATTACTCATTGTAACCCCAATTTAATGTATCGCTAAATCAGTGGAGAATTCTCTTTTGAAGGATAAGCTGAAGCTTCCACGCTTCTGTTTTTTTAATGCTTTTAGCTTAAACAACTTTCAAATATCCAAATCATCTTGCTAAAAAATAATACATCCCGCCTAAATTTCTCACCTTTCCCTTCATTTCCATTAAAGTCAAAGCGGAATTAACGGTGGATGTTGATAACCCGCTGTTTTTTACTATCTGATCGATATGAACGGGATCCTGGGAAAATGATTTAAGAATTAATTCCTCTTCTTTGGTGTCGGCAATGATTTTTCTTACTTCTTGGGAACTGGTGAGTTGTTTTAGGTTCAATGGTTCCAAGATATCCTCTGCTTTAGTAACTGCCCGAGCCCCCATTTTAATCAGATTATTGGGCCCCTCGGAATTTTTGCTGTAGATGCTCCCGGGAACGGCAAAAACCTCCCGGTTTTGCTCTAAGGCCAGCCGCGCCGTGATTAATGCGCCGGATTTTTCCCCGGCTTCAATTACCAAAGTGCCGATAGACAGCCCGGAAATAATCCGGTTTCGAATAGGAAAGTGGTGTTTCAAGGCAGCCGTACCTAAGGGATATTCTGAAATCAGGGCCCCGCCAGCAACCAAAATTTCTTCTGCTAGACGGTAGTTTGCTCGGGGGTAAACTAAATCCAGCCCGCCAGCCAGTACCCCAACTGTTCTTCCTTTTGCTTGTAAAGTTGCCTGGTGAGCAAAAGAATCGATTCCTAAAGCTAATCCTGAAACAATGGTTAATCCTGCTCTAGAAAGATTGCTAACCAGATCAGAAGCCACCCCTCTCCCGTAAGCCGAAGATTTTCTAGTGCCTACCACGGCCAGCATCAATTCGTCTTTTGTCAGGATACCTTTAAGATAAAGAAGAGGCGGGGGATCATATATTTCTTTTAAAAGAGCAGGATAATTATTATCCAGCAGGGTGATAATCTTTATTCCGTTTTTCCTCAACTTTCCCCACTCTTTAAGGGGATCAATCTCTTTTGGCAAGTTGGTGATTTTTGCTGCTGTTTTGGGATGAATCCCGCATCGTTTTATTTCTCTCATCGGCGCCTCCCAGGCCTCTTTCAGCGAAGAAAAACGGCTCAAAAGCTTCCGGAAAGTAGCAGGCCCGGTTTCAGGGATTTGATTGAAAGCGTTCCAATAAGGTTGATCGAACATAGTTGACAGGATATAATTAATCTGATAAGATAAGGCGTTTTTGAAGTAATCTATTAATAAGCAGTGCCGGAGGGTAAAATGTTCTTTGACTTTTTTGCGAGACTGCCAGCGCCAGTTTGTTTGGCAATCGTATTAATCTGCTTTCCTATTCTGATTGGAATAGCAGCATTGTGTTTTTTTGCATCTCTTCCGGTTATTCTGTATTTCATCCTGAGCATTTATTTCAGTTTTCGAGCCTAAAGGAGGAATCATGGAGAGTGCAGGACAGGGAAGTTTATTTGCCGGAGCTTCATTGGATCCCCCTAAGCAGGGGACTATTCAATGGACCATTAGAATCAGTGGGAGGCGGGTGGTTGTGTATGCTGCTTCTAAAAGAGAAGCATTTGCTGACGCGGCTAGTGCGGTGAGACCACTGGAGGGCCGTGGTATTGAACGTCGTTACCGGCTTGCGCTCCAAATGGGCGCCAAAGTTATTTCCAAGACCCCGATCATAGTCTAGGGCTGAAGGTTGGGAATTAACGAAAACAGGGCTTTCTTCTTGTTAGAACGCCCTGTTTTTTCTTTATTCCAGTGTAACAGAGGAAGCAGTTTTTTTCAAGTTTGTGCGTATTAAGAAATTAGGAGTTGGCTTCTAAACCCTGTGCTATAAGCCAGATTAGAGCTCTTGACATCAGATTTTATTGTGCTAACATGGAAAACTCCTAAAAAGATACACTTTTACAATATTTAGCCATACTACTCAGGCAGCCGCTTACAAGCGGTGAAAGCTAGGCAACCCCTCCTACGCCAAAGCTGGTAGCCATCAAGTATAAGGTTTATCCCTTCTGGGTTGGACTTTATTGCTTGTAGGCGGCTCTTTGGGCAGTATTTCAACAAGTATCCGGAGTACTATTTATAAGTCCCGGGAAAAGGAAGGATGTTGTGATCCTCCTTAAACAATGTCTCTTCCTCCCGCTTATAAATAGTATTCTGGATATTTTATAAATGGCTCTTTTGGGATAATAGCCCCCATAGCTCAATTGGTTAGAGCAGCGGCCTGAAAAGCTGTTAGCAGTGGTTCCCCGGCCGCCTGCTGACGCAGTCAGCGGGGCAGGCAATTCCACTTGGGGGCACGAAAAATCAGATTGCGGGCGTAGTCCCGACGTTCCGACAGTTATGTCGAAAGTCGGGATCCCGACTTCGCCTTTTGCGAACGTCGGGACTCAGTTGGTAGACCCGCCCGCCGCCGATGTAGCTCCCGCCGACGCTTTCGTTGCACTCAAGCTTTGGCGGGCGAGAGGTGTATATTGAATAATCCACTCGCCCATCGTAACTTGGGTTAATACCCAAGCGTAGTTGGGCCAATGTAGCTAAGTCGGTAAAGCAACTCCGGTAAGGAGTAGGTCCGCGGTTCAAGTCCGCGCATCAGCTCCAGGCGGCTGGCGGGCGGGGCGTCTCTTGGTAAGAAGAGGGTCACTGGTTCGACTCCAGTCGTCCGCTCATAATTGTTCTTCGGCTCAAGAATTTTCTTGAGCTTTTTTTAATTACGCTAATTGGTTGGTCCGGGCAATTTGGGCGTAATATTCTCCGCTTGGTCTGATTTTTCTTTCTTGGGTTTTGAAATTTACGCTGAATAATCCAAACTTTTTACTGTAGCCTTCCCGCCATTCGAAATTGTCCATTAGCGACCAATGAAAGTATCCCCGGATATCGTATCCTTCCAAAATCTTTTGATGCAATACGACAAGGTGGTCCTGAATGAACTTTATGCGCATTTTATCCTTGGCGTCGGCAATTCCATTCTCTGTGATATACAAAGGTTTATTAAATCGGGCAGCAAATTCAATTACCCGGCCTAATCCTTCCGGATAAATTTCCCAGCCATAATCGCTAACCGGAACATTTTGGGGCACCGTATCTTTAAAGAAAGTACTGGATTGGTACAGTTTTAGTTTAACGCGAGAATGATAATAGTAATTGATGCCGATAAAATCCAGTGAATTAGCAGTTTGTTCCAGAAACCAACGGTTGTGCCATTGATGACCCAACCGGGCGGCCAGGTGATCCGTCGGCAACCAGGATCGATAAGGATCAAAGGCAATTAAGTTTTTCGCTATCCCGACTTCCGATTGAGAATCCACCTTCTTAATTAATCCGTAAGCCAGTCGGTGGGCTTTTACCAAGTTTTTCCTGACCTCGTTGGCCGCAGAAATAGATTTTTCTTGAGGAGGCCAGTATCCCGCCAAAAATCCCAGCTCAGTGTAAACATCCGGCTCGTTCAGGGAAATCCAGTATTTTACTGGAGGTAGGCTTTCCACCATCTTCTGGCAATACCGGCTAAAAAGTTCTGGCGCCTGTTTATTTTTCCATCCTCCTTTTTTGGCAAACCAGTTGGGATTGGTGAAGTGATGCAGAGTAACGAATGGTTCGATCCCTAGTTTCTGTAACTCAACAACCATTTGCTGGTAGCGATTGATTGCTGCTTGATTCCATTTTCCTTCCTCTGGCTCGATTCTGCTCCATTCAATGGAAAAACGGTAGGCGTTGTTATTCAGTTTTTGAATTAAATCAAAATCTTCCAGATAGCGATTCCAGCTGTCGCAGGCTTGGCCAGAAAGAGTGCCATCATTAATTTTTCCCGGTTCCCATTCAATCCAATCATTATTCTGGCCGCCCTCTATTTGATGCGCTGAAGTAGCAGTACCCCAAAAGAAACCCTCTGGGAATTTTTTTGTCTTCATTATGCTAAAAGCTTTTGGATATTAGTGATGAATTGAGGCAGGAGTTCTTTTAACTCCTTTTTTTCCTGGCGATTAAATTTTTTTAAAACAAAATCGGACGGATCCATTTTGGCTAAATAATCATTCTTAATGCCAATTTTTATCTGAGTAAAATCTTGTAATCCAAGCTGTTCAATTATAGAAGTGATTCCCTTATGGCCTCCGGAAGAACTGTCCTTTTTCTCGCGGTACTGTCCGAATTCCAAATCCAGGTCATCCCGAATCGCCAGAATATCCTTAGGGCTTATTTTATAAAATCTTTGGATTAATCCCACGGCCTGTCCGGAATTGTTCATGTGGGTCAAAGGCTTAGCTAGAATTATCTTTTGTCCGTTGAAGGTTCCTTCAGAAATAGCGCTTTGGAATTTACTTTCCGTCTTAAACTTTGCCAAATCCAAAACCGAGCGCAATTCTTCAATTATTTGCCATCCAATATTGTGTCTGGTTTTTTCGTATTTTTTTCCGGGATTTCCCAAACCCACCACTAGTTTCATTTTTTACTTTTACTCTGTTTAATAATTAGCGGTGTTCCCCACAGACTAAATTCCATCCGCAAAGAATTTTTTAAAATGTCCATCACGGCAGCCGGTATTTCGGTTTTCGGGGCGGCGGTGATGGTGAATTGAGGTGGAGCGGTTCCGAATTGCTCAATGGATTCAAGAGAAGGAGTTTCTTTATTCTTAATTCCTGGAGATAAATTTTTATTAAAGAAATTCAGAAATGATTG
>PEXU01000056.1 GCA_002774635.1 Candidatus Kerfeldbacteria bacterium CG08_land_8_20_14_0_20_40_16
CTTGGCGAAGGCGGGAAGCGCGCCGTCAGTTCCGTTCAAAAAAGGTTCGGATTTCGTCAAACAAACGCACCAAAAAAACACGGGCGCCGTTAGTCCCGATGCCCCTAAGTAAATTCGGGGATCGGGATCCCGACTTCCCCGCAAGGAGAACGTCGGGACTCAGCCAGGTAGACCTGCCCCCGCCCGATTGCTTCGCATTCGAAGCGGGCGGGCGTTTTGCCTTGCGGTTTTAAAAGTTAATTTAAATAAAATACTCGGGCGCATAGCTCCCGTCCGCCATCGGCTCGCCGAAGGCGTGCCGGGCGGGCAGCCAGGTAGATCCGCCAGCTGGCGGACTCTTAAGCAAACATAATGTTTAGTGTTTACGTAGTATACAATAGAATTTATAATAAAATTTACATTGGGTATACTTCGGATTTAGAAGCGAGATTAAAACGCCATAATGGCATATTAAAAAATAAAAAGAAGTCTTTTACTAGCAAAAATAAAGGTAAATGGGAACTGATTTATAGTGAACAATCATCCACAAGAAAAGACGCTATAAAAAGAGAAAAAGAATTAAAAAGTTATAGAGGAAGAGAGTTTATTAAAAGCAAGATAAAGTAACCGACATTAGCCCCCATAGCTCAATTAGTAGATCCGCCCCTTTTACTCTTTACAAATTTACATATTTTTATCGGGCGCATAGCTCAGCCAGGTAGAGCAGTTGCCTCTTAAGCAAACGGTCGGGGGTTCGATTCCCTCTGCGCCCACCAATAAATTATGTTAAATTCCGAAATATCAAAGCAAGGCAGGCCCGTCCATCCCGCATCTATGGGATGATCGGGCAGGCGGGGCAGTTGCCTCTTAAGCGTACGGTCGGGGGTTCAAATCCCTGCCTGCCGGCAGGCAGGCCTCACGGCGCACCATAGTAAAGTATCCTGAAAAAAACAGGATATTTTTTGTTACCGACTTTTAGTATCAGGGGAAGGGATTCGAACGGGCAGAAGTAAAGAAGCAGTTATATTGATTTTAGCTTGCTTTTTCCTTCAGATTATTGTAAGTTACCTTAAGAAAATTGTTCCTAAAAAACCGATATAATAAAGCCAGTGCAAAATAGAAGCAAGAGATAGAATCATTATTTCTGAAAAAAGGAGAAAGCACATGAACAACCGAAATTTCCGAAAACTGTTGGAGAATCAATGGTCTCGCGGTAACTTCGTCTGCGTTGGACTCGACAGCAGGTTGGATAATATTCCAAAGTCCATGCTCCAAAGTGGCAGTGAAAGCAATGTCAGTATCGCTAACACCATCGTCGCGTTCAACCGAGCAATCGTGGAAGCAACCAAGAACCTTGTGTGTGCCTACAAGCCGAATAGCGCGTTCTATGAAGCGTATGGTGCTGAGGGGCTTGCTGCTTTACACCGAACTATCGTTGATATCCACATTCTAGCGCCGGATGTTCCGGTGATCCTCGACGCCAAGCGGGCAGACATTGGCAACACCAATGCGGGCTATGTGGAAGCAGCATTTGACTTTCTACAAGCAGACGCAATCACAGTTAATCCCTATCTGGGAGCTGAAGCACTTCTGCCATTTCTGGCACGAGCAGAGAAAGGCATCATTGTGCTCTGCCGTACTTCCAATCCAGGTGCGGGCGAGTTTCAGGATTTGTCAGTGAACGACGAGCCGCTCTATCTTTTCGTGGCGCGTCGCGTCGCCAGTGAGTGGAATAAGAACGGCAACTGCGCGCTCGTCGTCGGCGCCACCTATCCTGATGAACTTCGGGAGGTACGCGAAATTGTCGGCGACATGCCAATTCTCATTCCTGGAATCGGCGCCCAAGGCGGCGATGTAGAGAAGACTGTCTCCGTAGCTAAGAACAGCCGCGGACAGGGCATGATTATCAATAGTTCGCGCGCCATCATTTTTGCCTCGAAAGACGCAGACTTCGCCGAAGCGGCTCGCCGCGAAACAGAGAAGCTCCGCGACGCAATCAACCAGTACCGATAGGAAGTAGGTAAAATTATGAACATACTAGAAATGACAGAACGAGAGCTTTTAACACTTGGAGTTGAAGATGTTAGCCGTTCTTTAACTCCTGAAGAGGTCGTACATATAGCCAAAACTCGCGGAGCATTCTGGGTCTACAACTACGAAGCGGCCAAACAAGGGAATGTTGGAATGCACGCCAGCTTGAAGTCTGGTCTTCACAGCGACGGCTTTTTCATCTCCCGAATCCTGCTGGCATCAGAAAACATCAGACGAATCATTTCCAGCCAAATGGTTATGAGGATTAAGGAAGCTCTCTGTGAGAATGACATGCCCAGTGGCGTTGTGGGCGTCCCAGACGGGGCCACTAAGATTGGCGAGGATATTGGCAAAATGTTCGGGATAAATGTCCTTAAGATGGGAAAGATCGAGGGTCAAATTGTTTCCTCGTCGCCAGTGGATCCCCAGGAGCGGATTTTAGTGGTTGAGGATTTCTGTACACGGGGAACTGGTTTCACCGAAGCGGTACGAGCAATCAAAGCAGCCCAACCTAAAGCACAATTCATACCTTACGACCCAGTAATTATCAATCGCGGAGGGCTGAAAATCATTTTTGTGGAAGGAACCGGTGAATTTAAAATCTGCCCTGTTGTTGAATGGAGAGTCCAAGATTGGGATCCAGAGAAATGTCCTCTCTGTAAAATGGGTTCTGTTGCCATCAAACCAAAGGCGACAGACGAAAACTGGAAAGCAATCACCACTTCTCAATTGTAAGCTAAATATCGAACAACCAAAGGGTAAAGCGGCACCCATCAACAAAACAAAGCCGCTTTTTTCTTTTCTAAAAAGAATCTATCGCTAAAGCAGTAAATTTTCAAAAAAAACAAAAAATCCATCAAAATCCAGTAAATAAAACACCGATCAAAACCGGTTTTTTGTTTATTTATTGACAGCGGTTCCTAATTCCAGTAAGGTAGAGTAACGCTCTTTTACAAATAACTGAGTACAAAAACTTTAAATCATAAACTGCTGCACAATTTTTAGGAGGACCCGAGCATGTCTTTTCCCATAGCTCTTATTACCGGTACAGGGATGGATGAACTATTTTCTCCCAAAACCGAGGAAAAAACTGGGCTACCTGTCTTTAAAACTGAATTAAAACACGTTGCTAGAACTACTCATGGAGGTCCGGTACGCGCCCAAATTGTCCGAGGTGATGGTCTAGAATTTCTGTGGCTTGACCGGCACAATTCATCAAAACGGTACTGCTGTCCCCATGAAATCAATTCTGCTGCTTACATGAAGATGCTGTACGACAACGGCGTACAATTCATCTTCGCTACCTCCGCAGTGGGCGGCATTAACAGGGCTGGATTTGACCGTTTAGAAGTCGGCTCTTTAGTTATTCCCGAAGACTTTATTGATCTTACTAAAGGGTCATATACTTTTAACAATCCAGCTCATACTCATCCTTTAGCCTTCTATCGTCCCCCGGCAGGTCTCTTTTGCCCTGAAATGGCAAAGCTATTTCCAGAAGCTGATATCCAAAAGGGTGGAATTTACACCAGTGTGCCGGGACCCCGCTACGAAACACGGGCGGAAATTGCAATGATAAAAAACTTTCATCCGGAGGCACGGCTGTTAGGAATGACCATTCCTCCTGAAGCATCACTGGCTCGAGAGATAGCGGTTCATTATTGTCCGATTTGCATTGTGGCTGATCTGCCCCTCGAGGAAGGCTCTGTTAATGGGAGTTCCGTTGAAGATGTTGTCCGCCAGGCTAAGAAAGCGGTTCTTACTGCTATCCTCTCGGTAATGCATAAAGTGCCAGAAGTCAGCGCTGGCTGGCAATGCGACTGCGGCAAGATGGATCCGGTATTTAAAATTTTACAATCCGCCTAACCAAGCGGTTTAGGGGATTATTATGGCTCGTTCCGAGATGGACGAGCCTTTTTTTAATAAATGTTTTACAATACAAATATGAAAAAAGAAACGATAACCATAGAACCAAAAGATAAAGGAAAGCGTTTAGATAAGCTCTTAGCAAAAAAATTTCCCAATTATTCCCGTTCGCACTTCCAAAAATTAATCAAAGAAGCAAAAGTATCGGTTAACGCCCAGAAAATAGCCGCCCATACTCTCCTTAAAGAAAATGATAAAGTAACTATTGAACCAGTTGAACCAATAAAGATATCCCTAAATCCTGATTCCTCTATCAAATTGGATATTGTGTTTGAAGACCAAGACTTTCTAATAATTAATAAACCGGCGGGAATGGTGGTACACCCTTCCCAGAGCAATCCCGAGCATACTTTAGTAAATGGTATTCTTGTCCACAATCCTTCCATCGCCTTAGTTGGCGATAACGCTCTTAGGCCCGGAATTGTCCACCGGTTAGATAAAGAAGTCTCTGGATTGATTGCTGTAGCAAAAAACCAACTTTCATTTTTACATCTAAAAGAGCAGTTTTTAAAAAGAACAATCAATAAAAAATATCTGGCGCTGGTATATGGAAAACTAAACCAAGCGGAGGGTAAAATAGATTTGAGTATTGGGCGTTCCAAAAGAAAGCCGTTTCGCATGTCGGTGAAACAAAAAGGAGAAGGGAAGTCCGCTCTCACTTATTACCGTGTTCTCAAGGAATATAGATATTATTCTTTATTAGAGATTAAAACTAAAACCGGCCGGACTCATCAAATTCGAGTGCATCTTTTCTCCTTTGGTCATCCGATTGTCGGAGATAAAATATATCAGATAAAAAGTATAAAACCGGCTAAAGATCTTGATCGAATTTTTCTTCATGCTAGCTTTCTTCAATTTACGGGAATACAGGGAGAAATAAAAAGGTTTCAGGTTGACTTGTCCAGTGAATTAAAAAATTATCTTATAAAATTAAAAGGCTGTTGACTTAATCAATATTTTTGGTATACTGCTATACACTAAGCAATTAAAATATCTAAATGACAGAAGAGAAATCAAAAAAAAAGAATAAAGATATAATAGAAAATATTCCTGACTTAAAACCAGGAAATGTTGTTCAGGTCTATCAAAAAATCGCTCAAGGTGACAAATTTAGAATTCAAATGTTCGAAGGAGTGGTAATCGCTAAAAAGGGAAAAACAGAGAACGATCGAACAATTACCGTCAGAAAAGTATCAGAAGGCGGATACGGAGTAGAAAGAATATTCCCTTTGGCTTCTCCTTTGATTTCCAAAATAACGGTTTTGAAAAAACCTAAGGTCCGTCGGGCAAAACTTTACTATCTTCGTCATTCACCTCGAGAACTTAAAGAGCTAAAAGAAAAATAAGCTTGGGCGATAAAATGCCGCGGTGGCGGAATTTGGTATACGCGCTACCTTGAGGTGGTAGTGGGGGTAACTCCTTGGAGGTTCAAGTCCTCTCCGCGGCACCAAAACTTTTTTAACCAGGCGAGTGATTATTAGTAAGCTCGGGCAAGTTAAAGCCAAAGACTTGAAGAGCAGAAGCGAGCAAGTCTCGCGAAGCGGGACTTAAGAGAGCGTCGACGAATGCGAGCTGGCGCAGCATTCGGCGCTGCCCGGGACACAAGTCCTCTCCGCGGCACTTAAGGGGTGCGTAGCTTCCGCCTTCGTCCCGCAGGCGCGGGACCTCGGCGGACAGGCAGTTGGTTAGACCCGCCCGACTGCCTTGACGGCAGTCAAAGCGGGCAGGGCGCATGGTTTATACCTGCCCGCCGCGGCCGTAAAAATCTTTTAAAAATATTTCAACTGGGTTTGTAGCTCAACTGGTTAGAGCGCATGGTTTACATCCATGAGGTTAGGGGTTCAAGTCCTCTCAAACCCACCAGACAGTAAATTTACAGTTAAAAGATTGAGAGCTGCTTTGGCAGACGGATCTAAAAGGTCATCCCGCGCACCACTAGTTTAGCCCTCCCTTTCTGACGGGTTTAAGTCAACTAATAACAAAGCATGGGAGTAATTATCTTAGGAATAATTGGAATTGTCATCGGCGCTGTTTTTGTCATAAAAACAGAGTGGTTTTTGGATTTCTTTGGTCGAATTGAATGGGCCGAGCGACATTTGGGTACCGAGGGGGGAAGCCGTCTTTTTTACAAAATAATCGGAATTGGGACAATTGTTTTAAGCTTTATGTTGATGACCGGACTGTTCCAGTTGCTTTTAAGAAAAATATTCTCGTCAGGGAGGATTAATTAATAAGGGCCCTTAGTCCCGATGTCCCTCTGAGGCGGGAATCGGGATCCCGATTTCGCCTATGGCGAATATCGAGACTAAGTTGGTTAGAACACCACATTTGTCCCGACTTACAATAATATATAGAATTAAAGAAGTGGAGGATTCTCGAAAATTTATAAAGGGCCGATAGCTCAGCTGGTAGAGCATCCGGTTTGCATCCGGAAGGTCTGGGGTTCGAATCCCCATCGGTCCACCAAATACCTTTTACCGAGGTATTTTTGTTTTATACTATTGAATTATTTTTTATATTATCTATAATTAGATTGCAATTTTATTTTGTTTCTGGTAAAATAAAATTATTAAAGTGAATAAAATATCTTGATTTATTTTCAAAAGTGATTTATTATTATAATATCTTTTCAATAAAAAAACATTTTTGCCGAGAGGAGGTGAATTAAATGGCAAAAAAGAGAAAGAAAGTAGTAAAAAAAAGAAAAGTAGCAAAAAAAAGAAGAGTTGCTAAGAAGAAAAAAGGTGGTCGCAAAAGAAAGAGATAATCTATTCTATTTGCGATAGAAAAAGCCTTCTGCTTCCCATTTCTACGGGATAATAGAGGGCTTTTTCGTTTTGATTAATTTTAACTATCTACTCTAGTAATTAGAGATGCTTCGCCGTTTTGGACTACTAGGTCACTGCCTTTTATTTTTAGTTCCAGGATGTGAAGATAAACGCCTTTTCCTTCGGGAGCTTTGAGAATAAGCTGAAATGTGCCAATGTCTCCTGATTTCACTGCTTTTTCTTTTAGAGAAAACTGCCCTTGGGTATTTTCCCAAGAGCTATCTTTAAATCGGCTTGTTTTTTTACCCAAATCATAAACATTAAGTATCAGGTTTTGATCCCAGGTACCAATTCCGGTGTTTTCAAATTTAACAGTTACCGGTATTTTCCAATAATTAAGAACGGCTAAAGGGATATTCTGCGAGACTAGCTTCGCCTGATAGGGTGAATCGATTCGCGTAACGGAATGATTTTCTTCTTGGATAATTTCATTCTTACCAATCAAACGATAAATATTTTTGAAAATCCCTAGCTCGCGCGGTGCTTTAAGTTTGAGAGTGAAAGTTGCTATCTTATTTGTTTTAACCTCTGTTTCTTCAAAATCTAATTGACCATACTGATCATTCCAACTTTTATCATAAAACCGACTGATTTGATCATCTAGGTCATAAATATTTAATCTTACTTCCCCTTTTTTCCAAGAATTGATTCCTTCATTTCTAAATTCAAATGTTACTAATTGCGTATCATTAAGAAACATCGCCAGGTTAATACTACGGTTTTTCAATTTAGCAGCGAAAGGCAAGTTAGTAATCTTCACCGTTACTTGAAATTCAGATTTTTTCTGAATTTTATTATCAAAGGCAAGTGAGAAACTTTCCGATGTTTCTAATAGATCAATAGGAGCTTTTAAGTTAAATGTGAATCTTCCTATTTCGCCTGGTGCTACATTAGGAGAATCCAAATAAGCTACTATTGATTCTGCTTCCCAATCAGATCCTTTCAAAACCGATGGAGGATTTTTAGCAATAACGTAAGGTTGATTAATTCCGTAATTGTGCCAAGTGACATTTCCCTCATTTTTAAATTCCACCCAAAACTGCTTCTCTTTACCAGTATCTATTGCGAGAGACTGCTTGCTTTGCTGAACATAAGTCGCTTTGATAATAGGATCCGCAATTCCGTTAAGAACATCATACTTTTTTTGGGCCAAATCGCGTATTGTTCCCAGTTTCTGGTACAAGTTTGTTCCTGGGCAGGCGGTACAGTCTAGATCCTTATGACCAACAATATGAGGATAAGTGTTATCAATCATGTATCCTTCTCCCTTGGGTTCAATTCCAAACTCTTTTCCTTTTACGGCGATTAAATCGGCTAAAGCGTTCTTCACTTTGCTGTTTAGGGTTAAGCCATCTTCATAGTTGCCCAAGACAGCAATACCAATCGTTCCCTTGTTAAAATCAGCTTCATATTGCTCGCCGCCGAATCGGAATCGGGCACAGATTTTAGTGCGATACACATGCGCTCCGATCACTCCGTCGCCACCATAACGACCTTCGTAAATATTACCATTTTGATCAATTAAGTAATTATAACCAATATCCCCCCATCCTAAGACCGTGGAATGCCAGTAGTAAACCCCCCTCACTGCTGCTGCGGGATTGTCGCCGCCAGTACTGCCCGCGGTGTGGTGAATCACAAATTTTTCCGGTCTTTGATAAGAAGCAGGCCAAATTTCCTTATCCGAACCGCTAAAACGCCAGTCTTCGTCCGCCCCCCATTCAGAGCGAGGAATAATCTCTAGACTATCCGCCGCCTGAGCCTTGGAAAAAAGGAAGTCAAAAATATTTCTTTTCTTAAAATTGCTTCCCGAAGATTCTCCTAGATAAATCAACTTGATGTTTTTTAAATTAGCTGACGAGTCAACTTTGTACTGAAGCTCGGTCCCTTTATTTGCCACAATCGGATCGGTGGAATAATACCAGCCATCCCTTTCAAGGTAATCTTCAATTTGCTGCCACTTGCTCCATCCGCTGGAATCATGATAACGGAGACTAATTCCGACTGTTTCTCTTCCTTGCCAGGCAACACCAAAGACGTTAAATTTAAAATCAGTTTTTAAAACAGAAGATAAATATTCGCCGTTGCTCACTACCATTGCGCTATCTCGAATTTCTCTCCGCTCTATTTTCGCTTTTCCCGAGGCAGTCCCTTGTGAACACAAAAAAACAGTTGACAACAAAGCAACTGCTCCGATAGTAAAAAATTTGGTTAGTTTAAGACCTTTTTTCATTTGCTTTTTATTTTTGTTTTTGTGCTTTAATTATAGCGCATTTTGCTGGTTTTGTCCACCTAAAATAAAAAATCCCCAAAGGAATCTTCTCAACCTGGCGAGGGAAACCAAGGAAAATATCCTTTGGGGTAAGGGAAGTCTTTTAGACAACCCCTAAAAAAATCCAAGACTACCTCTTTACTACACTACCCGTACTTTGGGCATAAACCCAAAGTATGCGATTAGGGATAAGTGTTGGTATCCCCCACTGGTATCCCCAGGTAGTCTTGGATAAATCAATTATCAAAAAATCAGCGAATAATATTAAGAATAGCAGATACTTTTTATTTGTCAACTTTTTTCTCTGTTTCTTTTTCTTCCTTGGCAAGCTCAATGGTCAGCACTTCTGATTTTCTTATTCTTTCTACCACCACTAATAAGCCAATTAAAAGCCAAAAGAAAACGGACAAATCATTTTTAAAATAAGGAACGTCAACTAAACCATAAACCAGTACGGCAATCATCGTTCCTAACAATACTAAGGGAAGACTGAAGGAAAAAGAGGAATTAAGTGTCAAACGCACTTTTTTGAATTTTATTCCTTGAGAAAAAAATTTTACAATTAACCAAATAAAAATAATTAAACCAGCCAATCCTAGCTCGGTCCAGAAGTTGAATATGATATTGTGTGGGTAAAGCAATAGTTCCGTATGTTTAATTAGACGGTATTGATCATATATTGTGGGAAAACCGGCCAAGCCAGCACCTTGCAGCGGCCGATCTTTCAATAAATTCCAAGTTCCTTGCCACAAGACAGTCCGAACATCAGAGGAAACATCCTGAAAAGTCACAATTTCGTAAATAAGCGTCCGGCTTTGGGGAATGATTAGCGCTAAAGCGATTCCTAAAGCCAGGATGGCCCAAATCCACTTTTTATAGCGGCTAAAAAAGCTAAAGAAAATAACGCCGGCCAAAATGCCCAAGATTGCCCCTCGAGAAAAAGAAAAGATAATGGCCAGTAACGAAAAGATGATCACTCCCAAAATAAAATGCCTGGTTTTGCTTTTCAGCTTCTTATTCTTAAAATTATCAACTGGATGAGCTAGCAGTAAAATACCCAAAAACAGCACTGCAATAGGAGCCAGAAATAAACCTACCGCATTAGGATATTCAAAAATTGAACTAACCCTTTTAGGAAATTCCGAGATCCACGGTTCATAACTAGGAAGCAGGTTAAGATATTGCCACAAAGCTATTATGGAAACAAACAGAGCTGAAATTCCTATCGCCCCAAGAATCAGTTTTGTCTGTTGAGAAGACCGAATGGTATTGATCAAAACCAAAAAGAAGAGAAGGGGTTCTAAAAAATAAGCTTTAAATATTCCTAAGGCCGCCCTTAGATCGGGAGAAATAAAAATTGCCAAAACTGCCGATAGCAAGAATAACAGCGTAAGCCACCAAAATTGCGAAAAAACTGTTTTTTCTGCTTTAAGAAAAAACTGTTTTTTAGTCAGCCAAGCGAGGAACAGTAATAGAATCATTAGCTCTAAGAGAGTCGCCGGGATGCCTAATATTTCAAATCTAACTAGATAGCTGGGCAACAAGATTATAATCACTGCTATTCCTAAATCTGTTCTTTTCCAGACTAGCCAGAAGAAGAAAATACTAAAAATAATAAGTAAAATCGTTTCCATTATTCTTGCTTAAGAATGATATTTTGCACCGAAATCATAAAACCAATCAAAAACCAAATATGCATAATATAGAGTATAGAGAAGGTCTGATATTGAACCAGCACTCCGACAAAAGCGGCCAAAAGTCCAATCATCACTGCTCTAAGATTTCTGTCTTTAACTACCTGAACTGCTTTAAGCGAACGAAACAGAATGATTAAGACTACCACCAAAAAACTCAAAAAACCTAAGATTCCTATTTCTGACAATAACTCGATAAATTCGTTATTAACAATTTGCCATCCTTCGGGAGGAGGAACATAAGGATGAATAGCGGCAAAAGGACCAAACCCTCCCACGCCAATTCCAATCCAAGGATGAAGATGGAATCCGGTAAGAGCTGTTTGAAGCATTTCTACCCTTTCACTGTATGCCGCTCCGTAAAAAACATTGACCACATGTTCTTTGAATGTTTCCAGATTTAAAGAGTCACCCAGCCCCAAAAAATGAGTGGCGATAATGAAAATTAAAACAACCGCTATTACTCCAATGATTATTTTTTTAGGAGTAAATAGGTTACGGAAATAGAAAATACCGATTACCCCTAATAAAGCGATAAAAGCCAGATATCCTCCTCGCGACACGGTCAAAACTAAGTTAGTCCCCAACAGAACCAGCAGAAAGGCGAGTTGATAGTATTTGAATCTGGGATCTTTGCTTAAGAATAAAGCGCAAAGCAGACCTAAGGGAATGAGCAGATAATTAGCGAAATAGAGCGGTTCTAGGGCTGTTGATTGAATGCGCGGAAATCCCAACACTTCTTTGGTATAAAGATCTCGTAACCCGGTAAGAGACTGAGGAAGGCCAATGGCATCGCCCAAATATTGAAAAATTCCAAATACTCCTACAATAAAAGCGCTGATAATAATTATTTTTACTATTTTATCAACTTGTTCCTTTTTGACCACTAATTGAGGAATGATCAGGCTAAAGATTATAGTAAATGCCGTATAAATCAAAACCGATACCGAACGGTCCAAATTTTCCGCATTAACCAAAGAGGCGAAATTAACCAAGAGAAAAACAGTCAATGGGAGAATCAAAGGATTCTTTTTAAGAGCAAAGGAATTGATAAACAATTGATAGAAAAACCACCCCAAAATAGTAATGATGGCTAAAACTTGGCTGATGCGAATTGTTAGTTCTCCAAATTCATAAGCTCCGATTCTTTCTAAGGGCAAAAAAAAAGCAATCAGAAAAATACCGATGACCGGTTTTTTAAATATGAATACGGCCATAACTCCCAGCAATAGACCGCCTATGACTAAAAGCGGCGCCGTTATGGAACTAAGATATCCCAACCAGACGCCCAAAATAAGGGCAATTGAAACCAACAAATAAAAATATCGATTAGAATAATGCTCAGGATTATTACCGGCAATCATAAAATTGGAATTATCTCAGTAAGGTGATAAATAATTTTTCAAAAGCGTTAATCATCTGTTCCTTAGTGAAAGATGATTCCACTTTGACGCGGGCTTGTTTAATTATTTGCAGTACTTCCTGGGGATGATTATAAAGATAGATGATTGCTTGAGCCAGCTCTTCGGAATTGGCCGGTTCAACCAGCAATCCGGTTTTTTTATCTTCAATAATTTCTGTTATCCCTCCGATTCGGCTGGCAATCACCGGCCTTAAATTAGCCATCGTCTCAATTAGAACAATACCAAATGATTCTCTTTTTGCCGAGGGCAACACTAAAGCATCAAAATTACGAATCCAGCCTTTAATATTTTCTTGGAATCCCACAAACTGAACTAGATTATTGATGTTAATACTACGAGCCAGCCACTGGAGATTTTTCTTTTGGCTTCCCTCTCCGACAACGATCAGCTTAATCTGGGGAATAATTTCCTTCACTATTTCGATGGCCCGCAGTAAATATTCAATTCCTTTTTCTCTTTCTAAACGAGCGATTACTCCAACGATAAATCCTTTTTTGTTTACCCTGGACTTAAAATCATGAAAATTAGCGGGAGGAAGATTAACGCCATTATAAATTACCAGTATTCTTTTGGGATTGATTTTTATCTCTTCAATCAACTGCTTCCTAATTGCCTCGGAAATAGCCACAATTTTAGCAAAGTGGGAATAAAAGCGATAGAAAATTTTAAAAGGATTAAGGGTCAGCCAGCGTTCTACGGTAACATGTTCAATCCAAACTACTTTTATTCCTAAAATTCTAGCGGGTAAAGTAATCAATATCTTTTCTGTTAAAGAAAAGCAGTAAAGAATTTTTATCCGGTAATTGGCGATATAAATAATTAATAATAAAAAAAGTCTAACTAAGAAATAAGGAGCAAGAAAGGGAAATAAAATCACACTTCCTTTGGCTACTGGCTCTTTGGGAGCCCAAATTTTTTTGCAGGGCCAATTACGATTTTGAAATTCCCTTAATAAAACGGAACAGGACGAAATAAGAAAAAAACTAAATCCCCGTTTTCTTAATCCTTCCACTAAATTAAGGGTGTGTTGCTCACCGCCTCCAAAAAGCGAGGAGTAAGGAAATTTTAAAATAAGAACATTACGATTGGTCATTTAAACGTCTTTAGATTTTAGAGAGATAATCTCTTTAATCATTTCTTTAGAAAAACCCTTCAGTAGGAGGAGTATTAGCAAATAAATTAAACCGCCCCCAATCATCATTACCAATAGCGATTGGCCGGTTAAAAAGAATAATCCTGTCCCCATTCCGATGCTGGCCAAAAATGCTTTTGAAAATAGGCCTAGAGAAGGAGAAATTTTAGTGTTTTTCCAGACTACGTAAATTGAAGCAAGGGTAATAAGCAGTTCAGAAACTACGGTTATCCAGGCCGCACCAAAATAAGAATATTTGGGAATAAAAATTAAATAGCCGACCACTGATATTACGGCAATGGCGGCATAAGCCCATAGAATCTGTTTTTGTTTGTTAATCACCACTACGGTGTGCCCAAATAAATTACCAACAAAAATGATTCCGGTCGCCACAATCAGAATTTGTAAAACTTTAGCCGAAGCAGCGAATTCGACCCCAGCAATAAAATTAATTACTGGTTCTGCAATAAAATAGGTTCCTACTACCATGGGCAGAGAAATCAGCACTAAGAAGTCAAAGGCCTTTCTTAGCACTCGTTTAAATCTTTCTGCATCCTGTTTGGTATAAGTGTAAGTAAGCACTGGGATGGTAAGACCGGCAAACATAGCCGGGAAAGTGGTAAGCACTTCTAATATTTTGTAAGGAGCACCATAAATACCGACATCGGCCTGGGATTTAAATAAAGAAAGGATGATGGTATCCGCTTTAAAATAAACTAAATTGAATAAAATTGCTAAGGCAATGGGATAGGCCTCCCAAATCACTTTTTTCCAAACATAAAAATTAAAACTCAAACGAATCCGGACAAATTTTCTGGAAAAAAGAAAGGTAAATATAAAATTGGTGAAAGATCCCAAAACCACCATAAAAAGGACGGTCAAGAGATCTTTTTTAGCATAGATGGCTAAATAGGTTCCGATTAATAATACCAGCCGTCCCAGTATTTCGGAAATAGTCACCCATCCCATCTTGAGATTCTTTTGGAATACTCCCTGCAATATTTGATTTAAGGTAATAAACAAAAAGGAAAAACTGGTAAAAGCTACCCCCACCTTAATAATATGAGGGTAGGGAAAAAATAAAACAATGATCGGTGCTAGTCCTAAGAAGAGAACGGCCGAAATTAGTCTAATGGTAAAAATATTCCCGACTAAGGAATCAATGTCCGCTCCGGCTTCAGAAATTTTTTTAGTCAGGATAATATATAAGCCCATATCCACTAAAATGCCAAAAAACTGCAAGAAGACAATTACGGTGGTGTAGTTACCATACCCTTCTTTGCCAAGATAGCGGAAAAGCATCGATGCCACTACTAAACCAATGGCTGTGGAAATTACCTTTCCTACAATCTGAATTATCGTATTTCGGGCTATTCTCTGGGTTAAAGACATAAAAGAGTATTCAATTTCTAATTACTATCCCGCGGCCTCGGGACTAATGTCTAAGGAATGACCAATGTAAAAATGTCTAATGCCTAAATCTAATTCATAATTAATCATTAAGCATTCATTATTAATTAGCAATTAGACATTTAGAGCTTTCTCTTATCAGAATAATATCATCACCATTCCGTGTTGACAAATGACTGGATTTATGATAATATAAATTCATAAGGAAAAACCTTCTTAAGATAAAAGTGCTTTTGAACTCCAATTTAAGCGCTTTTTTGTTTTACCATGAAAAAACAAAAACAAAAAATATTAATGCAGGAAATAAGCTGGATAATTTTAGTATTAGTACTTGTAGTTGGGGCCTCGCTGATCCTTAATAAAGTCAATCACTATTACGAAACTAGATCCCCAATAAATTCAGTACTGGCCAGCACGGCCGAAGATTCAATAATCGATACCAGTCAATCGAATTTCCAAACCACCACTCAAATAAGTTCTCTGCTAAAAAGAGGCTATGTGGGCGATTATTTTATTTCCGTTCCTTTTAACCCTAACGTCGAGCCAGCTGTAGTTAAAATTAAGGAAGCGCCAAAAGTACTGGGTGTGAAGGTAGAAAAAAAGCCTTACCAGGCAGAGCTAGTTTGGAAAACTACTAATGTTATAAATATCGCTCCGGGAAAGAGAATTACTTTTGAAGCAAAGTTTAAAAATACCGGAACTGAAACTTGGTACAATTCAGGAGATCATTTTATCGCTCTGAATGTTACCAATCCGCCGGGAAGAGCAAGTACCTTTAGGGATATTTTCTGGCCACAATATTACCGGCCGGCAATTATGAAAACAGAGGTGGTAAAACCAGGAGAGACGGGTTTATTCCGATTTGCCTTAACGGCACCGGATAAAGCGGACGAGTACGTAGAAAGATTCGGATTAGTGGCTGAAAATCTAATCTGGATTGAAGACGGTGATTTAGAAATTGCTATGCGCGTTGGCAATCCGAAACCGTATTTTCAGGCCCGAAAAGTAAAACAAGCCTACCAGGATATTACCATCGAGCCGGGAAAATCAATTACTTTTCGGGTCGATTTTGAAAACACCGGTTCTCAAACTTGGTATCGGGATAGCGCCCATTTTATCGCTTTAAATGTTACTGATCCGCCAGGAAGAGAGAGTATTTTCCGTCATATCTTTTGGCCCCAGGATTATCGACCAGCAATTATGAAAACAGAGGTGGTGAAGCCAGGGGAAATAGGCCGTTTTGAGTTTGCTTTGCAAGCTCCTGAAGCACCGGGTGTTTATACTGAAAAATTCAACTTGGTAGCTGAGAATCTTACTTGGATTAATGGAGGATATTTAGAAATTCCGATTATCGTCGCTGTCAAACCAGAGCCGGTAGCAGAAGTACAAGGAGAGCCGGATATTAGAGTAGGACTTTACCCTACTTCCAGTGCAGTCAAAATTACCGGCAATGGCCAATATGAGGTACGGGATACTAATAATAAGCTGATTGGCACTTACAATAAAAATGTAATCAGTACCATTAATTATAACGCCAATAATAATAGTTATCGTCTGAGCGTAAGCGGAGTAAAAAAAACGTCCAGTCTGCCATTAAGATTTATTCCTAAAAAAAATACCATCTTACAACTTACTAATTTTGAAAATCGGCCAGCCTGGAATGCAGAACTGAATGACAATCGCTTCCGAGGAATTTTAGAAATACGTTATGCCGAAAGCACCGACCGATTATGGGTAATTAATGAACTCCCTTTAGAATCTTATTTAAGAGGGGTTGCCGAAGCAGGGAATGAGAATGATGAAGATTATCTTAAAGCTTTGATGATTGCGGCTCGCACCTATGCAATGTACCATATTCAAACAGGCACTAAACATGACGATGAAAATTTCACCGTTGATGCTACCTATGATCAGGTTTATCGGGGATACGGCTTTGAATTGCGAGCACCTAATATTACTCAGGCAATTTTAGATACGGAAGGAGAAATGGTCACTTATGAAAATGAAATTGTGGTTACCCCATACTTTTCTCAAACCGATGGCCGAACCAGATCTTGGGAAGAAGTTTGGGCCGGCGGGCCATATCCTTGGTTGGTTTCGGTTCCGGATCCCGCTTGCCAAGGAATGGAACTTTTGGGGCACGGAGTAGGAATGAGCGCCTATGGTGCCCGAGCAATGGCTGAAGATGGAGAAGGTTATAAAGATATTTTACAGTATTATTATACTGGTATAGCAATTGAAAAAATTTACTAATTAGGAATTAGTTGGTTAGCTCTTTTAGGTTAGGGATTATTAACTTTGGGTCTTAAATCATGTTTATGTTGACATAAAAGACTGTATTTAGTAAGCTATCTTGAAGTCAACACCTTGAAACTGTCAAAACTGCGGGAGGTAAAATGAGATTAGGAACTATTTTCCTATTCAGTCTGTTGATTGCCTCCTGTAGTTCTGTTCATTTTATTAAAAATGACAGATTGACTCAGGAGGAATTAGACGGTGTCAACTACGCCCTAGAGAAATATTACGATACGGTAATTATTGTCACTCAAGAATACTATCATTTAAATCAAAAGCGTATTCTTCTTAAAAAAAATAATTACCAGTTATTTCAAGTTAGAGCGGAAGTTGATGAGCAGGGGCTGAAACAGGTTTATTCTGGCTGGGATTCATCTTACAAACAAGCATCCGAGATGAGAAAAATAGATAATTACTATTTTTCTCATGGTATCGACCCTCTAAAGATAATTATCTTCATTATCCTGCAAAGAAAAGGTGGTTGGTACCAAATCGTTTTAGTACTTTAAAACAGTCGCAACACTAGCGACTGTTTTTTAAAATTATGAATTATAAATTATCTCTTCCTTATTTTTTAATACCGTAACTAAAATAAATATTAGTAAGGGATTAATTCTACTAATGATTTCTATTTCTTAAAAAAGAGTTTTTAAATAATTAACATCATATCACTAAAAGAATAAATATTTTATCAAAAAATTATTTTGAACAAAAAAAACGACCCTCCTGAACCAAGTGAATAAATTCACCAATCCAAAAGGGTCAAAGTGATCTAGAATCAAAGGAATAAAAGCCCTAGGATTCTAAGAAATTGGTAGAGAACACCTGGTAGCCAGCGCGCCACCTGTACGGATCCTCGACCAAAAAGGCGCTCACGCACCAGCCGCCGCCATACCAGATGACGCGGACAGCGCGAAGGACGTTTTTTACATTGCGGACATAGAAGATATTTGCCTGGTCACAGTTAGTCAATAAGACACCCCTCTCGCCGTTACGCTGTTTTTTCATCAAAGCGAAGATCGCATAAAGGGTAGTTTCTACTTTCTGCTCACCACCGAGTTTGGTGATGATCTGCCTGTCCTCTGATTTTTCGAGTAGTTCATGACAACAAATATTGACTTCAGTGGGCGGCTGTTCTTCAACCAGATCAAGCATCCACTCACAGAAATTGTCTCCAAGTTTGGAGATTTTCACCTTAGCTTCGTCACTGGTATCCACTACGAAGTGTTCGCGGACAATGAACGGACCAGGTTCAAGTTTGATGAAAAAGCTAGAGATGTACTTGAGCAGTTCCAAACAAGGTTCTTTGCGGAGAAACTTATTAAGATTTGAAAGCCACATCCGTCTGTTAGGACCAGTGAGTTTTTCCAGAAGGTCATACAGCGACCCTAATGTTCCTTCAGGGAGCCGAACGAGCTTCTTTCTTATTTGACCGAGCATGTCTTTCTTCATGGTCAGTCCTTTCTTTCTTTGTATGTCTGCCGCCACTTTTAGGGGGCGGGTTCCCTATGTAAAAGAACAAAAATTACTTAACGTATTATATTAGCATATCTTCAAAATTTTGTCAAAGGATCAACATCGCATCTCCAAAGGAATAAAAACGATATTTATTTCTTTTTGCTGTTTCGTATGCTTTAAGGATTTTGGTTCTGCCGGCAAAAGCGGATACCAGCATTAACAAAGTAGATTTCGGCAGATGAAAATTGGTGATTAGCGCATCGACGGATTTAAATTTATATCCTGGATAAATAAAAAGATTAATCCATTTCCGCACGTTACGCAGGGGTAGCCGCGAATTAATTCGCGGCCTACCCAGAACTGTCTCTAAAACCCTCACGCTAGTTGTCCCGACGGCCACTATTCTTCGGCCCTCTTTTTTTGCTTGCTGGATTCTTTGGATCACTTCCTTCTTTACTTCGACAAATTCAGGATGCATTTTATGTTCTTGAATATTCTCTTCTTTGACCGGCTGAAAAGTACCATAGCCAACGTGCAGGGTAATATATTCAATCTGAATTCCTTCTTTCTCTAATTTGTTCATTAAACTTTTGGCAAAATGAAATCCGGCGGTAGGAGCTGCCACCGATCCCTCTTTTTGAGCATAAACAGTCTGATATTTTTTTAAATCAGATTTTTGTCTGATATATGGCGGAGTGGGCGCTTCACCGATTTGATTTACTATGTTTTTAAATCTTAATCCGCCAGCATTAAATTTCATTTGCCAGATCCCATCAGGCAATTTTTTTATTACTTTTCCTTTTAAATTTTTGGGAAACAGCACTTTTAAACCTTTCTTTCTTCCTTTGCCTCCGATCAACACTTTCCAAACTTGATTAGAGATTTTGTTCAGGAGCAGCACTTCCATTTTTCCGCCGGTTTCTTTTCTACCCCAAAGCCGGGCGGGGATTACTCTAGAATTATTCATTACTAGAATATCACCGGGATTCAAAAATTTTTCAATTTCGTAAAATCGCCAATGTGTTATTTTTCCACTTTTTCGATCTAACACCAAAAGCCTCGAGTGGTCTCGAGGGGTTACTGGCTTTTGAGCAATATACTTTTTAGGAAGCTGGTAATCAAAAAGTTTTAGTTTCATTTTTCTGGGGGGACGAAATGGTGTCTTTTTCTCCTAGGGATTTCGATGTGGCTTCTTTCATTTCCTCTACGGCCGCCCTTTTTACGGCACTTTGATGTAATTCAATAATTTTGGACGCTACTTGCCGGGGAGCTGGTATTTCTTCAAAGACAAAACGTTTTTCCTCGCCGGCAGTCTGGACATAAACATTACCAAAATTAAGCACGGTAGCCACCTTGCCTTTTACTTCGCTGGTTGCGTCCTGCACCATTTCTAAATTAAGTTCAGAAATAGTCCTGGAAAATAATCCCTCCTGTTCAATATTCAGAATTCTTTGATTAGTGACTATCCAAACATCCAAATAGTAGTCAATCCAGTGATTAAAGAAAAAGAGCCAAATAAAGAGGAAATAAGCACTGCTCGCTAAAATGATCACGATGCCTACTGGGCTTTCCTTTTCAAAAACAAAGTCGGTAAAATAAAAGAAAGCAAAAAGGGCAGCGAGAGGCAGGAAAAACTCCACCACAAACAATAAAAAATGACGCAACATAGAATGCCAATGTCGTCTTAACAACATAACTATTTCTTCATTTGGTCTGCGGTCTGGAAAATATTTGTAGGGGTCCATCCCGGGAAGTTTAAAGTTAAAAGAGTAAAGTTTCAGCCGGAGGCTGATCCGCCTTTGGCGGAAAAAATCGGAATTAGAAAAAATTAATATTAAATTCCGTATTATTCAAGATTGATACGTTTTCACTCCAATCAATTCCTGCAATATAAATACCGGCGGAAACTAAAATAATTAACGATCCGGCAAAATACAGAAAAATCATCAATTTTGTCGAGGAATCCCAATATCCGAACCGGAAAATGTGATACAGCAACACCACGCTCAAAATCAGATAAAATATTATCGCTAATAAATAGAGAATCAAAATAAGATATAAAGGGAAAGTCATGTTTGTTTGTAGTAGCAATTCATGAATTACCGCTACTTTGTATCAGCTAAATTAGTTTACTTTGAAGATCGGCTGGCGGTTTTACTCCTAAATGTCGATAAGCCGATTCAGTTACCACACGACCACGGGGCGTTCTGGCTAAAAAGCCCACCTGCAATAAGAACGGTTCGTAGATTTCTTCAATCGTATCTCTTTCTTCACTGGTAGCGGCGGCAATGGTGCCGACTCCTACTGGCCCGCCATTGAATTTTTCAATAACGGTTTCCAAAATGCGGCGATCAATTAAATCCAGCCCCAGATTATCAATTTCTAAACGTTTTAGTGATTCATTAGCAACATCCAAATTTATTTTACTTAGGGATTCCACTTGGGCAAAGTCCCGCACTCGCTTCAAAAGCCTGTTGGCTACCCGAGGAGTGCGCCTGGCTCTTTTAGCAATCTCTTTTACCGCATCATCCGTTATTACAATACCAAGTATTCTGGCGGAACGGCTAATAATTTTACCAACATCCCCATCCGCATAAAAATCCAAGCGATAAGTAATACCAAAACGATCTCTTAAAGGAGCCGAAAGAAGGCTTGCTCGCGTGGTGGCGCCAATAATAGAAAAGCGTGGCAGCTCCAGCCGGAGTGTTCTAGCCGCTGGACCCTTACCCACTACGATATCCAGTAAAAATTCCTCCATCGAAGGATACAACACTTCCTCAACCGTTCTTGGCAAGCGGTGAATTTCATCAATAAAAAGAATGTCGCCATCTTCCAGATTAGTAAGAATGGACCCTAGGTCTCCGGCGCGCTCTATCGCTGGTCCAGAAGTTACTCTGATATTTGCTCCCATTTCATTGGCAATAATGTGAGCTAAAGTAGTTTTCCCAATTCCAGGCGGGCCATATAATAAAGCATGTTCAATTGGTTCTTTGCGCTGTTTAGCAGCACGCATAAAAACGGAAAGGTTTTCTTTTATCTTTTCCTGTCCGACAAATTCTTTTAAATTCCTTGGCCTTAAGGTAAGGTCAAGAGTTTTGTCTTCCGTTTTCTCTTTAGCTGTCACTATGCGATCTTGGGCCATTTAGATTGATGATTTTTTCTAATTTTTTCGCTAATTTGTACCAGAATTCTAGCAAATAATCGGACTCTTGACAAGATTTTACTAATATGATAAGATTGCCTGTTTTAGAAAAACAAACAAAAAACCAGACGCTTTCTCGGTAAATTGACATTAGTATCTGCCGATCTGCGCTCACGACAAGCATGGGAATTCATCTTCAGGTTTTTTCTGGGTTTTCCTAGGATTTTCCTCAGATGAATTCTCTTGAGCGCAGCTCAGCGGATATTATCAGCCCCCACTGTTTGGGGGATTTTAATTTGCTGATTTTTCCTCATCGGAAGTTGGCAGACTTTCCATTGGTTTCTTCTCTACTCCCACCAGACATACTTCTTGCCAGGGTTTGTATTTGCTTTGAAAAGTTTGTTCCTTAATTTCACCGTCAGCATAGGTCACTTTATAATCGAATTCCGCGGAAACCCCTTTATGCGCCTTTTCGGTACATTTAACTTGGCCCGGTGTCAGATCTTCGGTTTCAATTGTTTTTCTGGGCGGAGGACTTTGCCAGCCGGAAAGGCGAGGATCTGTTTTTTCTACAATCCGACCGTCCTTAGTGCCCCACGTTTCAAAAATAAGTTCATTACCTTCCACTCTGGTTTGAAGAAGAATATGATTCCCCGTATCATTCACAAATTTCATGTCCGGAGCAGGATCATAAATGGTGGCGTCTGTTCCGATAGGATGATAATAAGAAACGGTGTAAGAATGATTTTGTCGAGCAGTAATGGGCAGACCCGTATCCAAAGCCGCCCTAAACATGGTGGTTCCAAACTGACAAGCTCCCCCTCCTAATTCCGGAATAGTACGATTGCCTTTAATCACTAATTCAGGCAACCAGCCTTCTGATGCTTCAAAATTACCCAAAGCTTTCAGTAAAGAAAATTCTTCTTCTGGTTTAATTAAAATACCGTTCAGTTTTTCAGCACCCAATTGAATATTGGCTCGCCTGTTTCTGGGGCTGCCCGTAAAATCCGAGCGGCCTACTCCAATTAATTCTTTAATACCTAAATTATTCACATTCTCGGTGGTAATCTCTGGCTGTTCTTCTTGTACAATCAATTCCGCTTCCTCTTTACCACCTTTAATAAAAGCGTCCTCTAAAGCCTGAACGCTCGGTAAAACCACCAGACTGATTCCTGGCTGACCAACTTGAAATTGAGTCACTTTTCCATCTTCTATTTTAAATTTTCCTTCTTTTACCGGAACATCAATGTCATCTCTGAGTGATTCTAGATATTCCGCTGCTCTTTCGGGATTTAAGCCAATCCAGATTCCCCCTTGGCTTAAAAAATCTGAACTTGAAGAACGAAAATCAAGCCAAGTACTGAATGTCTCTTTATCAATTTCCCAGCTTTTATCACCATATTGAATGGTAAGCGGAGCGAGATCAGCAATTTTATCGGCTTGATTCAAAAGATTAACAGCCTGGGTTTCTATTATTTGGGGCGGATCGGACTTAAGTTCCAGATAAACCGGTTCGAATTCTAAATTCCTGACGTTATCAGCCATCTCGTCTACAATTGCTTGGTAATCAAATATTCGACCCTGCTCCTCCGGAGTGATAAAAAATGCGTTTTGATTAAAACTCAACGAAGCGTCTTTATGGGGAGATTCGAACTGGCTGAAATTTTGTTTCAGGGAATTTTCTACCTCTCTATTATTAAAATAATAGTTTAAAATAACAGGCTGACCATAAATCAGAGCGGCCAGTTGTTCTTTTAAATTAGACCAGTAATTACCTCTTCTCCCCAAAGCATAAGCTTCTTGAACAGTGACGTTACCATCAAAGGTCAATATATCATAAGAAGAATCCATATCGGTTCCCACCATTGTCGGCTGAAGAGCTACCTTTTCGTCTTGGTAAATAAAAATTAATCCCTCTCTACTGAATGAGTTAATAGGGATATCCATCAAATCAAGGGCTTCTAGATAAGTCTTGCCGCCTAAATTGATACTACCCACTTTTATTCCCGGAAAAACTTTGTTTCGGTAATAAGAAGGGTAAATCAAAACAGCAATTCCAATAATTGATACGATAGTAACGCTTATAATTAGAATTGCGGCTATGCGATGCTTGTTTTTTTTTCTAGAGGACTGCTTTGATTTTTTTTTAGGTTTTGACATAGGAATCAATCACCTTGCCTAGATGGGACTTATGATATCTTACTATCCTCTTTTAAAATCTCGTTCAAAAAATCTTTGGAAAATTTACTTTCCGTCTTTGGTGAAGGATGAATTTCTAGCTCAAGCCAAAGAGACATTCCTTCTTTTGCTGTGGGCGGCAGTTTTTCTCGCGGCCATTTTAATTCCTCTTGGTTTGATAACTTGAGAATAGCATAATCTTCCGCAATGCGGATAATACGTGCCTCCATTCTTTTAAGATAATTTTGATTAAAATGAAATATTGATATCCGATTCCGAGATATTCAATTCTACTTCTAAAGTTCCCGCATTAAATTTTATAGTCATCAAAACTATTTTTTTTCTTTTACCCTAATCGTGGTTGACTTAGCCCTAATGGCCTTAGGTAAAGTAATAATCAAAATTCCATTTTCTAACACTGCTTCCGCTTTATCACTTTTAACCTCAACCGGCAGAATGATTGAACGCGAAAAACCGCCCCAATAACATTCTTGGTAGAAATAATCCTCTTTATTTATTTCTTCTTGCTGTTCCCGAACGCCCCTGATAGTAATCATATCGTTGTTAAACGAAATATCAATATCTTCTGGTTTCACTCCAGCAATTGTTGATTTAATAATCACGTCTCTTTCGGTTTGGTAAACATCTACCGAAAGTTGGCCGTCATAATTTTCATCTAACCATTCCGACTCTTCGCCAGAGGTATTTTCAACAGTAAGGGAGTTCTTCTCCTCTTTTTCCTTAATTTGATCGGACCAGAATTCTTCTTCCGCAATATCACCAGTTATTATTTTTTCTTTTGCCATAAATCGAATCTCCTTATTAGCTCAATAAGCTTTTTTATTATAGAATAAATCCTTTGGAATGTAAATTAAGGGGGTATGGGCTTGACAAAATACTAATTTAGCGTTAATCTTTAATGTTCGCTTTTTGAAAATAGTAGGCAAATAAATAAACAACTCCGGATTAGGTATGCCCGGGTTGTAACAATCCAGCACCTGAAAATGAAGATTAATATCCTCATTGTTGAAAAAGTTAATGTTAACCGATAGAACTGAAAGGTGGTGATACTCATGTCACGTGAAAAATCGAAAGGACTATGGAAGAGATGGATAAAATGGCTTTATTCCTATCGCGGCTGGTGGGTAGATGCTCCCACTCTCTCGTTATTAGGATTGTACTACTGGGATTTTTTCTCTAAGCACGCTCATCCCATACCCACAGAGATGCCTGAAACATGCTGGATCATCCTTGGAATGTACATCCTGATCAAGGAGGGCGTGCGGTGGAAACTGCACGACATCCAGAGCCGAAAAGGAAGCTTGCTCGTCGCTCTCTGGTTGCTGTCAATGCTGATTTTCTTCTTTGTTCGTGCTTGGCAGCCAAATAATGGTTACGAGATGCCATCTCAGATGGTGGAGACTACTATCGTCGTCTTGGGCGGCTTCTTGGGTGTTCTGCCCATTAAATGGGCTTTCTTTAGAAAATTCAAGAAAGCTGCAGGATACCTCGAAGAACCGAAATGAAGTTAGTCCTTCACAGGCGGAAATGACCTTGTATTGTTTCCGCCTCTTTTTTTACTATCAGGAACCTTGACAAAATTAAACAGATTAAAAGAATTAAAGGAATATGTATCTACATAGTTCCTTTTTTATTTTGGCATAAAAAGGTCCGTGTACCTTAAAAGGTACCCGGACCAGAGTGTTCTTAAGAATATTCATTTTTAAACACTATTCGGTCACTAAGTAAACCAGATCTCCTTCCCGTACCTGTTCATTAACTTTAATCCCAATTGAATCACCGGCCTTGGCTTCTGGAACATCTTCGTGTTCTATTTGCACTGAATTAACGTCTTGTTCAAAATCGGTAGCATTACCTTTAATGTGAATCTTATCTCCTACTTTAAGAGTACCGGCTAACTCGATGATGCCAACGCTTATTTTGCCGAAATAATGAGTAATTTTTCCGATCTCTTTTTCTTCTGCCATTTTTTCACCCCCTTTCTTTCTGGCTCATAACACGTAGTATGGCTCATGGTTGTTTTTAAGTAAAGCCACGAGCCACTTGCTACGTGCTAATTATATCTTATTATAAACAAAAATATAACTTAACTTCTTTCCATCTTTAATCGATACTTTTTCTTCCTTAAATTCTTCTTTTTTTTCTAGCGGAAAGAGATAAGAAATTATTCGCGCTCCCGAGTAAAGCTCTCGCTCTAATTTGCTTTGGATTCCTGTTAAACCTTCAGGAGTAAGGAAACAAAATACCACGTTGATACCGCTCAGCGGATAATCATAGAAATCTCCTCGGACAATCTTTATCCTGCCTCTTTTTATTTTAATGACTGATTTTATTTTAGAAACAGAATAAAGTAAGCGGGAGTGTTCAACCCCAATTACCTCTACCGGATACTCCTTGGCAACGGCAAATATTATCCTACCAGTTCCGCTCCCCAAGTCAATTACTTTATCCTCTTTATGAATATGGGCCACTTCAACCATCTTTCGAATAACTTTGCTAGTAGTGGGCACATAAGGAACCGGGTTTTTAAAGCTAATCATGATTAATCCTATATACATAACGATACCAATAGCAACCAGTAACAGGATGAATTGGAGAAAAATAAGAAAATAAACTAGCATAATATTATTCTATCATTTGTTGCTAGAATTGACGAAGGCTAGAATTTCAGCTAGGATAATTTTACATACCACAAATGGAAATTGAAAATTGAAAATTATTGCTTGGCCCTATCGTCTAGTGGTTAGGACATCAGGTTTTTCCGCCTACGGCGGACCCACCGCAGGCGGGCATCCTTTCATACACATATGTATTTCGTATATGTCTCAAAAAGCAAAAGAGATAATTCATTGTATATTGGGCAAACTTCGGATTTGCAGAAAAGAGTCAAGGAACACAACCAAGGCAAAACAAAATCCCTAAAACACAAGACTCCTTTATATCTGATATACTACGAAGTATATAAAAACAAAAAAGATGCAACGAGAAGGGAATGGAATTTTAAACATAAAGGTCAAGAGCGAGAAATACTAAAAAAACAAATACATAATTCAATCAACAACCCGCCGCCTTCGTCTAGTGGTTAGGACATCAGGTTTTCATCCTGGCAACAGGGGTTCGATTCCCCTAGGCGGTGCCACAATCAATATATGAAGATATATATTAGAGAGTGTAAGGGCTCGTTTACGACTTATACATGCTCGTAAACAGGATGGATTAGGTAAGGTCGAGGCAACTAAACGCTCAAGGAAATCATAGTCATATATTTCTAAATTGAAGTTGGTTAGAGAAAAATCGATGTAATTGAATTGAAAAATATTGCTAAGGTTTACAAACAATCACTCGTAAGCTTTCTAGCGTAAGAAAAATAACTTCATAGTCTATGCAACAATTTCATTTCTATAAGGAAGAAAATCCTAGTAAAGGTATAGAGATAAAACTAAGTATGTATCAGGATATCAAAGATATCTTTTTTGAGCGTAAGGCCAAAAAACAAAAAACGGATCATGTTTTTAAAGTTGACCCATTTGAGCGAGCGCCTAAAAAGATTATAAATCGAATAGCAGAATCAGGTAAAGGTATGGGTAGGGATTTTGGTTCTATATTTAAGAAAAACAATATTGGAAACGAGGAGTTAAATTCACTCGTAAATGAAGAGAAAAACAGGTCAGGCAATATTTTATTTCTTTCCCCTTTTCAATATAATGGACGTGACGATCAAACTGGAATATTTTCGGTGACAACGAAAGGTATCGCTTATATCCTTTGCGATCAAACAAGCGTACCTAATCTTGAGATAGCTGGTTTGTTCGGGGCAGCCATAAAAGGTCTTATTCAACAAAAAAACCTTAATAAGCAGCAAATTTTAATTATTAATAATATTGAAAAGTATTCATTGTCATTAACTGCAAGAAGCTATCACGAGGGGGCATTTATTCCATTTATGAATATTAATAAGGTTATTTGTAGTTTAAATAAAAAACTGCTTTATATTCAATTTGGCGACAAATATCAAAAATATTTTATGTTTAATCAAGATGACATAGCAAAGATCCACAATGTATTACGGAAATATAAATAAATTGGTATATTTTTTAACTTTTGCTACTTAAGGTAAGATTAATTATTAATGGATTACACATGACTAAAGTTTGCGGCCGCGTATATCAATTAGCTAAAGGTGGGTGGAGATTTGGTGGGGAAATACTAACATCAGGAACTGAAAATACTAAATATAATGAGTTTGCGTCTCCCGAAAAATACGACACCAAAGAAAGTGCAGAGACTGCGATGATCTCCTATTGTGCAATAAATGGATATCAACTGATCGAGCATAAGCAAGAATCTAGTTTGCCGACAGAGAAAAACTTGAAATCGTCAAAAGGTGCGCCCTAGGCGGTGCCATCCTACGCTAAAGCTTCGGATGGCAAGCCAAAAGAATTCGCCCGAAAGGGCGGTTTTCTTTTTTCTAAACCTTTCTGCTAGAATACAACCATGATTATTCTCGGAATCGAAACATCCTGTGATGAAACCGCCGCCGCGATTGTTCAGAATAAAAGCGAGCGCTTTGAGATACTTTCCAGCGTTGTTTCTTCGCAAGTGGATATCCATGCCAAAACCGGCGGCATTGTTCCAGAAGTAGCCGCCCGGGAGCATATTAAGAATATACTGCCGATTATTGACCAAGCGCTTAAAAAAGCAAGTATGGATTATCACAAAATTGACGCGATTGCAGTTACTGCCGGACCCGGTCTAATTACTTCTCTGCTAGTAGGAGCAGAAACCGCTAAAGTTCTTTCCTATACCTGGAATAAACCGTTAACTGCCATAAATCACTTAGCGGCTCATATTTATGCTAACTTTATTTCCGCCAGCTGGCGGACCAAAATTCAATTCCCCCTACTAGCTTTAGTGGTATCAGGAGGACACACTGAGCTGGTTTTAATGAAGAAGCATCTGGATTACCAAGTGATCGGTCAAACCAGAGATGATGCGGCTGGAGAAGCTTTTGATAAAGTGGCCAAGCTTTTGAATCTTGGTTACCCGGGCGGCCCGATTATTTCTAAATTAGCAAAGGATGGGGATCGTAAGGCGGTTGATCTGCCTCGGCCGATGATTAAAGAAAATAATTTTGACTTTAGTTTTGCCGGTTTAAAAACCGCTGCTCTATATAAAATTCAATCTGGCAAATACAACTTAAAAGATAAAAAAACAATTGCTGATTTTTGCGCTTCTTTTGAGCAAGCAGCGATTGATGTTTTAGTAGAAAAAACAATCAAAGCGGCCAAAAAATATAATGTAAAATCAGTCTTACTTTCTGGAGGAGTGGCCGCTAACGAACTGCTTAGGGAATCTTTAAAGACAAAGATTAAAAAAGAACTTCCTTTCTCCCACCTCTCACTCCCCACTCCTAAACTTTGTACTGACAATGCCACCATGATTGCGGCAATAGGATATTATTATGCTGTAAAAAAGGGTTTCACTCCATGGCAAAAAATAGAAGTAGATCCTATCTGGCAGCTTGGTTAATCCCTCTCCTTTCTAAGGAGAGGTTAGGCCAGCCCTGAGCGTAGCCGAAGGGTGAGGTTTTTAATAAATAAAATAAGGCTATCCGTATTGAAACAGATAGCCCGTTTTAATAAATGAACAAATTGGAGAACCGGTTGCTACGCGAAGAGCTGGGTGTCAGACTGTTTGATTTGCCAGTTAGTAAAGTCTACTGGTGTAGTCTGCTTCCCATCTTGCCAGTTCCAGAATCCGGAACCAGTTGCCACGCCGTGCTTCTTACTCTTGAACATCCGCGCCAGAATGGAGGGTGGGTACAGTCGCGGATCTTGCGTAGCAATATACATTGCCATTGCCACCCGATACATGGTCGGTATGCTAATCTGATCGCACAGCTGGAAAATTCCTTGCGGATGTCCCAGACTGACTTTCAGTCCTTTATCCCCATTCGGCACGTCAATTTCTCCCCGTTCCAAAGCCCGCATTGCCTCGAGCGCCATTGGCACGAAGATTTTGTTGACCCAGAATCCGGAAACGTTGGTTACTTCAAAGGGAAATTTGCCCAGCTTTTCTTCGATGACCCTTGCGCTCAACTTGAATACTTCAGGATCAACTTCGGTGGTCCAGACCATTTCCACACCCTTCATGATGTGAACCGGGTTCATGAAATGGGTGCCAACCAAGTGCTCTTCGATGCCGGCGGGACGACCCATTTCCAGCACATTCAGGCTGGAGGTGTTGGTCCAGAAAATGCAGCTCGTCGGAACCTCGCCTACAATAGAGTCAAAAAGCTCCTGTTTGGCTTTCATGTCTTCGAAGATTGCTTCAAAGACAATCTGGAAATCGGGCTCCACGAGGTTCTTCTCAAGCGAATCAAGAACCGTCAGTCTTTTGATTGCCTCATCTGCGAATCCACAGGGGTGAACCCGTTGCTTATCGGCATCTTTCCGTTTCTGCTCAATCCACTGGAGCGTTTTTAGAGTCCGTCCCTTCAGACTTTCTCTGACCGCAGAGACTTGATCGTAGGCGAATACATTCAATCCGCCTTCCAAAAATTGGGCAATGGCATCTCCGCCCATTTTGCCTGCACCGACCACCAATATGCCGGTAACTTGTTCCAACGTAAACATTGGCAACTCCTTCCTTTGAGGGTTTAAGATTTCTACAATTACTTGTGAAATGGAACATTAGCTTCTCTAAAAAACCGAAAGTGTTTTTTTAACGTACGAGTATTAGGTACAAGTTAATTACTTTACCAAAACCCATATTAATCGTCAACCTTATTATCTTAATAAAGATGACGTTATACCATTTTTAAGCTAAAATGACCTATATGAAAGAGTTGCCAAAAACTTACAATCCAAAACTGGTGGAGGATAAAATTTACCAGCTCTGGGAGAATTCGGACTACTTTAATCCTGACGACCTGCCCGCCGTAGCTCGGAGAGCAAAGGCGGGGCTTCCAGAAAAAAGAATTAAAACTTTTTCGATTAGCCTTCCTCCTCCCAATGTCACCGGCAAGCTGCATATCGGGCATTCCGCCATGCTGGCTTATCAGGATATTATGATTCGCTTTCACCGCATGCAGGGCGATAAAACACTTTGGCTTCCGGGCATGGACCATGCCGCTATTGCCACCCAGAATGCTGTGGAAAGAGAGCTAAAAAAAGAAGGTAAGACTCGCCATGATTTAGGGAGGGAAAAATTTTTGGCAAAGGTTAATGACTTTGTGGCAAAATCAAAGGACACTATCAGAAAACAGCTGAAAGCTATGGGTGCTTCTTTAGACTGGTCTCGAGAAAAATTCACCTTAGGCGAAGATCTTTCTAGATCGGTTCGAGTAGCATTTAAAAGAATGTACGATGACAGGCTTATTTACCGTGGCGACCGAGTAGTAAACTGGTGTCCGCACTGCCAATCTACCCTGGCGGATGACGAAGTGGAGTACCAAGAAGAAAAAGGAAAGTTGTACTATATCAAATATGGTCCTGTTACTATCGCCACCACCCGGCCAGAAACAAAACTGGGCGATACAGGTTTGGCAGTACATCCTGATGATAAGCGTTATCAGAAATTAATCGGAAAAAAACTGGATGTTGACTTGGCTGGACACAAAATCAAAGTAAAAGTTTTTGGGGATAGGGCCGTAAATATGGAATTCGGAACCGGTGCTATTGGCGTAACCCCAGCCCATAGTCTGCAAGATTATCAATGGGCCCAAAAGCATGACTTAGAAATTATTAAAGTAATTGACGAGCAAGGAAAAATGACCAAAGCCGCCGGCAAATATGCTGGCCTGGATGTTTTAACCGCTCGCAAAAGATTTAGTGATGATTTAGAAAAAGCGGGACAAATAGAAAAGATTGAAGATTATACCAACAATCTTTCCCTCTGCTACCGTTGTAATACACCAATTGAACCCCTGCCTTCTAAGCAATGGTTTGTGGATGTTAATAAAAAAACTTCTCACGGTAAATCATTGAAACAGTTAGCCAGCGAGGCAGTAAGAAGCGACCAGATTAAGATAATTCCCGAAAGATTTACTAAAACCTATTTTCAGTGGATGGATAATCTAAGAGATTGGTGCATTTCTCGCCAAATTTGGTATGGGCACCAGATTCCGGTTTGGTATTGTGGAAACGAACAGAAAAAAATGGGCTTTCATGAAAAAGTGGTTCCTCAATTATATCAAGGTAAAACAAAAACATACCGCTTACGGGATCATGGTTTTAGTGTTGGCGATCGGGTTGCTTTTGAAAATAGTCAATCAGAAAAAATATTTGGATATGGCGTTATTAAAAATATCGAGGAAACCACCGTTGGCCAAATCGATTTACAAGACAAAGCTCACAGGTCAACCTATGATACGGTTGAGGAATTGATTGCAGCATTTAAAAAACATCACCCTGATCGAAAAATAACTCCTAAAACCAAGGCAATTATTTATACCTATAAATTTTCCCTTGATAAACCCAACAAAAACGGCTGTGGGGAAATTATTGTTTCTGTTAATAAACCCAACAAATGTCCTAACTGCAAAAACTCAACTCTTTCCCAAGATCCGGATACTTTGGATACTTGGTTTTCTTCCAGCCTTTGGACTTTTAGCACCTTGGGGTGGCCAAAAAAGACCGATGATTTAAAAAATTACCACCCCACTTCCGTTATGGAAACCGGCTACGACATCCTATTCTTCTGGATAGCCAGAATGATTATCATGTCCACTTACCTATTAGGAGAAAAACCGTTTGACTATGTTTATTTGCACGGCCTGGTAAGAACAAAAGAAGGTAAAAAAATGAGTAAATCGGATCCGGAAACTTCGGTTGATCCTTTGGATATGATTGAACGGTTCGGAGCAGATGCCTTAAGGCTTTCTATGATTATTGGAACCAGCGCCGGAAATGACGTGAGAATCTATAAAGAAAAAATTGAAGGCTACCGCAATTTTGTAAACAAACTTTGGAACATTAGCCGCTTTATTCTTTCTGCTGTAAAAAATCCTGCTTATCCTAAAACAGCGCCTAGGGTTAAAACCTTAAGTGATCAATGGATTTTGGAGGAATTGGAAAAAACTATTGAGATTGTCACAAAAAAAATAGCTGGTTTTGAATTTTCCCAGGCTGGAGAACAGTTAAGATATTTTACTTGGGATCAGCTGGCCGATTGGTATTTAGAAATCGCCAAAATTGAAAAAAATAAAGATGATATCCTTCTGTGGGTTTTAAAAAGAATTCTAATCTTATGGCATCCGTTTGTTCCTTTTGTTACCGAGGAAATCTGGCAGACCGCTTTTGCTGAAGAGAATAAGTTGTTAATGGTTGAGCCCTGGCCAGAAGTTCAAAAAGACCAAACCAAAGCTGGTCAGGATTTTAAAAAGATCCAAAACGTAATCATAGCTTTAAGAAATTTCCGAGCAGAATACAATATTCCGCCTGCTACCATAATTTCAATTTCAGCTAAAAAGAATCCTCTAATCGAGAAAGAGAAGAAAATCATCGCTAAACTGGCTCGAGTAAAATTTTCTGCTGTTAAAAAAGGAATTCGTCTGACAATTGGCCAGCTCGATTTTACTATTCCACTGGGAAATTTAATTGATATTGAAAAGGAAAGAAAGAGAACTGGATTGGAATTACAGACAAAAAAGAGGTATTATGAATCACTAAACAAAAAACTCACCAATAGATACTTTCTCCAAAAAGCTCCTCGAGAAATAGTTGATCGCGAAAAAACAAAAAAGAAGGAATTGGAAGAAATAATCAAGAAACTTACAAAAAAGCTCAAGTATTTATAACTACCTAATTACCTAAAGATAATTTATGGTAAGAGAATTTTTAAGTCGAGGCGCAAACTACACCGGAGCCTTAGTGGAACGCGAGATGCTAGGAGAATTAAGAAAAGGAATAGAAAAGGAACAGTATCAGCCCTATAATGAGGCCCTGGATTTTGTTCGAGAAAATCAGCCTTTTGACCCCAGTGATCCGGATCCCCGTTTTGCTAATGATCTTCACGCCACTATTGCTGACGCCCTAAGATTAAAAGATTATAAACATCTAGAATTTTATACAGCGGTTGGTTCTAATCTTGACCAGTTTCACGGAGTAGACGCTTTTATTGAATGGCATACCGATCCAGAGAATAATCCAAAGGCAGTGCAGCGGGTTACTTTAGATATCACAATTAACCCTCAAAAAGGCGAAAGCTATAAGGCGGATGTACTGATCTATGTACCAAGTGAAGGACTAGATCCTAAGGAAGATAGAGAAGAATTTGCGGAATTAGTCAATAATACAGCTGAAGAAATTTTGGAAAAATTGAGTCATCAGTCCAAGACTTGACACATTTTTTTTTAAACTGTAATATGCTAAGTCACTAAGTCATTATAATAAACGGCATACACGTTAGGAGGTTCTATGACCAACGATGACAACTCTCAGGAAATCAAGAAATCGTTCTTTGGCCAAGTCAAAAAAATAGAAGCAACGGGTGGCCACACACCTGATTTAGGAAGGTTACAAAAACCGTTAGAAGGCCCTGATTCTGTTGTTCGATTATTCTGTACCGGCTGCGGTACTTACGTCGAGCTTACTCAACGTGGCGCAGAAATTATGGTTCGTCCAACCAATGTTTCTCTCCCGGCATCTTTGGAAGGAAACTATCTGAAAACAGCCAGCTGCAGCGCTTGCGATGGGGATGATCCTACGGTTACCATAGAAATCATTTGATCTTCTTTCGCTTCTATCCTCGCGGGTTCCTATCGATCAGGGCCCGTTTTTTTATTTTAATAATAGAACGAAATAGACACCTTAGCTAATAAAAAATGGCGTTGTTGTGGTGAACGCCATGTCGCTAAGGTGCATATTCATTAATAACACTCAACCTTATGTCTCGGTCGAATCCCGCCTGCCTTGCCGGTAGGCAGGCGTAGGCGGGACTTATTTTTGTACTGGGAACCCAATAGTTTCCCAACATTTCTGTCAGTTCCCCCATTAGGTACAAAAATAAATGTTGTCCGTTTGTCACTCCGCGCGGGCCCAAGGTCAAGGACTTACACCCGTACCCGCTTTGCGCTAGACCTTTATCCCTCTGTCTCTATCACACATTCAAGAGGTGCTCAACCCAAATGGTCTAGATCAGCCCGGCAACTAATACGCCAGGCCTCAGTTTCCGGTCCCATACCTTCACCGAAGGTATGGGAATGAGTCCCGGCGTTTAGTCTTTAGACTAAACGATTATCTTTGTGTTTCTTAATTCTTAAGGATCTTCCTTAATTATATAAATAACGGAAAGGAAGTCAAGTTTTTGCTCATAATTAAAATTCCAGAATTACTCTGGGATCGCTATTTTATTTCAACGAGTTCGTTTACTCAGTCACCCTAAATACTTCTTCTATTGTAGTTATTCCATCTTTTGCCTTCAATAATCCATCCTGAACCATAGTGATCATTCCGTGCTTTACCGTCACTTCTTTCATCTGATATTCCGACACTTTACCCGAAAGAATAATTTCTTCGATCTCCTTATTCATAGTAAATATTTCATAGATTCCAATTCGGCCTTTGTAGCCAATGCCATTACACTGGTCACATCCTTTTCCCCTAAAAAATTGAAGATTGTCCAAGTCTACCTTTTCGCCGGAATTTTCCGGTGTTTGAGAAAGAATTTCTTTAACTCTCGTAAGGATTGTTTCATCTAAGCTGATTTCTTCCTGGCATTCTTTGCAAATCCTCCTCACTAGCCTTTGACCAATTACTGCATTAAGAGCAGGAGCGAGTAGAAACGGTTTTGCTCCCATTGATAGAAAACGAGGAATGGCGCCCGCGGCATCATTAGTGTGAATAGTGGAAATCACCAAATGGCCGGTTAAAGCCGCTTGAATAGCAATTTCGGCCGTTTCTAAATCTCTGATTTCTCCTACCATAATAATATCAGGATCTTGTCTCAAAATTGCCCTTAGCCCTTGGGCAAAAGAATACCCCTTTTTGCCTCCTCCCCCTCCACTTAAGCCCTCTCTTAAAATGGTCTTCAAATCTTCATCGTCGCCTTCTCCTTTGCCACTAACTTGGCTTTGGACAATTCCCTTAAGCTTATATTCGATGGGGTCTTCTAAGGTGATAATCTTAGTTTCTGGGCGGTTAAGGGTATTAAGAATGGCGTAGAGCGTGGTCGTTTTTCCCGATCCAGTCGGCCCGGTAGTAACTATCATCCCGTTGGGCCTTTTTGATTCCCGCTTTAAATCTTCGTAAGACTTCCCTCTGATTCCTAAATCTTCGAATTTTAATCCTACCGATTGGGACATTAAAAGACGCATTACCACGCTTTCGCCAAAAGCCGAAGG
Source organism: Candidatus Kerfeldbacteria bacterium CG08_land_8_20_14_0_20_40_16 (assembly GCA_002774635.1). Taxonomy (GTDB): domain Bacteria; phylum Patescibacteriota; class Patescibacteriia; order UM-FILTER-42-10; family UM-FILTER-42-10; genus UM-FILTER-42-10. The sequence goes on from PEXU01000056.1 coordinate 36,131, forward strand.
AAGAGTAGAAACCCGAACATCAATCTTATCGTCTTCCAGATAAATGGTGATTCTTCCGTCTTGGGGACGATTAACAATATTTATCTTTAGCCCAGAAATAATTTTTATCCGACTAATTATCTTCGGCCACCATTCTTGGGGCAGTACCGCCACATCCTGCAGTACCCCGTCAACCCGGTAACGGACTTTAATATCTTTTTCCTCCGCTTCAATATGAATATCGGAACTGCGAGCCTGGATGGCGCCAGCTAAAATTATGGTTACCATCTCAGTCAGTGAGACTTTTTTCAACTTGTTGTTAAGTTCCCGAAAAGATTTGATTTCCGCTCGATACTTATTCAGTTCCTCTCCACTTATCTCTACTCCTGCTATCACTTTTTTTATTTTAGGAATGGCGGCATAAAGCTTAAGGGCCTGCTGCAAGCTGTATTCCGAAATTAAATAAAGTTCAGTGTTTAAACGTGGAAATTTTTCTTTAAATTCACCGATAATTTTCGAAATCTCCGGATTAGCTGGGTCAACCACACCGATTCTTAACTCCTCTTCGGTCCTAAGGAAACAAACTGCTTTGATGGCTTTTGCCTTCTCTTCGGGAATTAAGGAAAGCGCTTCCGGTTCAATAGGAAATCCTTTTAGACTAATACAGCTCAAACCTAGCGGGGAAGCTTTTTCTGCCACCAGCTTTTCTTTTTCTTTAATTTCTATCTCTTCTATCTTGTGTTTCAACTTCTCTTCCGTTTCCTCCGATGATACCTGGAGCTTGCCGTTTTCTGACCCATTTAATAAATCGTTGATTGTTTGATCCATGTTCCTAAGTATAACCAATCTTAGATTTCTTGTAAAAAACTGCCAATGGGAAAATAATTGACTTATTAATTAGCAACTGCTATTCTGAAACAAATCGAACCTTCAACAATTTGAATAATTATAAGGAGAATGCCATGAACGGCAACTGTCGGACTATTTCGCCTTTGCAAGAAATTGCTTCTTGCTTGCTGAATGGCGAGTGCGGCAGCCGTCATTCTAATGGATGCACTGCCGCCAGCATGCTCATAACCAGGATGCAAAAGGAGCTTACGGATTGTCAGCAGCCATACTTTTGTACCATGAAAAACCATGAAATCAGCTGCGATGTCTGTTTACGGAGCATTATTACTGGTTCTTGTCAGAAGCCTGCTAGTTGTCAGAGCCCTTTCTGGAAAGCCCTAAAGGAGGTTGCGGAACGAGGGGAAGTGGTCTTTGAAAAAAGGGAGGTAATTTCTCCCATTCCCTTTATTATTCATTCTCATGGAAAAACTACAGTATGCGAGCAAAAAATCCTCGTGCCAGTGGAAGACCGATCCCGGAAGAAAGAAACGCCACCATCCCCGTTAAAACCAGCTAAGGTTCTGCCGGCCCCAACTTCTTCTCCAGACATTATTGCTCAACCAGCGGCTCTACCCAAGAGAGAAATTGTCTCTTCAACCTCTCCTGTGGTCTTGCTTAAACCCAAAGCAGATGATCCCTCACTCAAAACACTATTTGGCTCTAGCGTAGTCAAAAAGTTGGCCAGCCATAACATTTTCACTCTTAGTGATATTTGCAGGTGCAGAGTACCTGAATTAGAAACCCGGCTGGGGAAACCTTCAGCTCAAAGAATTTACAATCGCATCCGACAACGTAGTATTGATTTCAACACCGCCTTATGACTCTTAGTTGTAAGGCGCTTTATTTTGCGCAACTTAGTCTAATTTTTCACTCTGCCGTTTTATCTACTAGCCTTTAAGAAGTTTTTTATCGTTTCTAGCACTTTTTTTTCGGCCAAAAAAATATCTTCGCCTGCTATTACGATTTTGGTAAAGTCTTTGCTGCCTACCGGTTTAAATTCTTTCAGCATTTCGATAGCGTCAATATTGGGTGGTGTATTGATTACTGCTCGAATTATATTTTTTTCTATCTGATAAACAATCATGATAATATCCGCTTCGGGGGCATTAACAATCAGTTCGTCAATAACGCTAAAGATATCCTCCTCATCTAAAGTTCCGACTTTTTCAAAGTCTTCTTTATTAAGCAAGGACCAGACAATTCGATTTTCTTTGTCCAGTTTCAGTCTGGCCAACGCCCGGCCCCATAATTTTAACGTTTCTACTGATTTGGTTTGATAAAGATGCTGAACTATCTCTTCTCGTCTTGCCCCCGAAGAAATTAAGTGGCTAGCAATTGCCAATGATTTTGGGGTAACGGACGTGGTTTGAAAACTTTTGGTTTTAGAAATTATACCAGTTAAAAGACTGGTAGCGATATACTCATCCAAAATATCCTCCTTCCAATCTTTAATCAGTTCAAAAACAATTTCAGAAGAGGAGGTAGCGGTTAAATCCAATAGATTAATCTGACCGAAATGTTCATTACCAGGATTATGATCGATATTAACAATGGGGGTGTGGTAGAAAAATTCAGTATTATCGTCATAGAGCCTACCTAGACTTGTCAGATCGGGAGAATCAATAACAAAAATTAAATCATACTCATAATTAGTAGAAGAGAAACTTACATCTCTTTCTCTAAAAACTCCGTTTTTGGGAGTAATAAAAATATCAAGCTTTTCATCTTTAATATCATAGCTTAATTCCTCCACCTTGGTTTGAGTAACATCCAATGAGATAATAAACTTTCTCAAAGAAGTAAGATCTTTTAAGATTTCACCGCTTTTTGGTAGAAATTGATGCTGAGGCGGCAAAGAAAACTCATTACACACCACCTTGATTTTTTTTTCTAACTTTTCCAGGACGGAAAACAAAGCCAAACCAGCGGCAATCGCGTCAATTGTCGGGTCTTTAGGAAGACAAATGAGAATGCTATTGCTTCTTTTTACATTTTCATAAATCTGTTGTTTAGAAGAATAGACCATAAATCGCAGAAATTAAGCTATTTTAGAACTATTTATTAATTACAAGTAAATAAATATATATAATTCCTTAACGGCTGTCAAGGGTTTGGTTAAATGGGCCTAAACTGGGCATTAGAATAAGGAATGCTTATTTGCTATATTAGTAATACAAATGCCATGGAATATATCACCAAAAATACCTGGGAAACAGAAAAACTAGGGGAAAACCTAGCCGTAAAGTTAAGGGGAGGCGAGATTATCGCTTTAATCGGCAATCTGGGGAGTGGGAAAACTGTTTTTACCAAAGGAATCGCCAAAGCGCTGGGGATTAATAAAAGAATAACCAGCCCTACTTTTGTTTTCTGGAGATCGTATAAAGTATCCCATCGGTCAAGAATAAAATATCTCTGTCACATTGATCTCTACCGACTGCCAAAACCACGCGGGATACTTGCTTTAGGAATCGATGAATACTGGCAAAGAGCAGATACTATTTGTGTAATTGAATGGGCGGAAAAAATTAAAAACTATCTCTCAAAGAAAAATCTCTTTCTAGTAAAATTCGATTTGATCAATTCGAATGTTCGAAAAATAATAATCAATAAAAGGTATTAAACCCTGGGGCAAGCGTTCGACCGAGGCCTCACGCCGTCCCACAAAAGCGGGATTGAATGGAAGCGAGACAAGTCTTAAAGGTATTATACCTTGTATTTCTCCGCCACATTATTTATAAGATTTAAAGGAAGGCGGATCCGCCTCGGGCGGAGACTGCGTCCTGCTTTCGCCGAAGCGAAGCTCCGGCTTCGCGCAGGCAGGTCGGTCGATATGAAAACTGTTGTTTTTATTCGCTCCTCACTTGTCGAAATAAAGTAACTAAGCAAAAGGCAACTGAAATTCAGAGCTGATCGGAATAACAATTTACCAATTACCAATCCTTTGACATTAAGCCCTGATTTATACTAAAATGAAACTGTTATTCTAATTAATAATTTATTTTATGAATATGTTTAAAAAAGAAGAAGGAGAAATTAAAGAAGGAGAAACAGAAACTATTATTGGTCCTTCGGTAAAAGTAGAAGGAGATTTTCATGGGGAAGGTAGTGTTGTGGTAGAAGGACAGGTCAGCGGCACCCTCCGGACTAATCAGAACCTAAGAATTGGGGCTAATGCCAAAATTAAAGCTGACATTCAAGCCGCTAATGTATTAATTGCTGGGGAAGTAAGAGGCAATCTCCAAATTAAAGAGAAAGCGGAATTAAAAAGCACCGCCAAAGTCACCGGAGATATTACAACCAAAGTCATTTCTATTGAAACAGGTGCTGTTTTAAACGGCAAATGTACCAGTGGCAATGGGATCGGGGAAGTAAAAGAAAGTCCAAAACCAAAAATTAGAAATAATCGGAACAATAACTTAAAAAAGGAAGAGTTCTAGAAAGGACAATCCCTTATCGCCGGCAAACATATGTATTTTTATCTTTACGATTCTTTTTTAAATAATAAGAAATATACGTCTATCCTCGCTAAGATAGAAAATCGTCTTATCGACCTAGGAATAAATGGCAAGATTGAAAAATTGAGTGTCTTAAAAAGCGCCCAAGAAGTTGTAGAAGACAACATCAAGAGTGGAGCGGATACGATTGTCGCCGTAGGAAACGAAGCAACTTTTGCCAAAATAGTCCCCCTGGTTGCGAAACAGAACGGTATTACCTTGGGTTTTATCCCAGTTGTGGAAAACGCCATAGCTAAATTTTTAGGGATCCCTCTCGGAGAAAAAGCTTGTGATATTCTGTCTTCCCGTTTGATTGAAAGAATAGATCTAGGCAAAGCGAATGATTTTTATTTTTTTTCGGAGTTGAATATTCCAGAATCAAAAGATTTAACTCTCGAATGCAACGGCGGGCATTTCAGGATTAATTCTACAAATCACAGCAATATTATTCAGATTTGCAATTTAACTTATACTCCTTTAAAGAGGGAGGTCGGATCAAGAAAATTTTGTGATCCAAGAGATGGGTTGCTGGAAGCAATCTTCACTCCTACTACTAGCTTTTTGGGTAGAAGTCGTCTCGATCTCAATAAGCGAAGCGTATTCCCAATTAGAAAAATTAAAATAAAAAGTAGTAATTCCCTCTCCCTTATCGCTGATGGAGAAACCGTAATAAAAACCCCGGTGCTAGTACAGGTGGCGCCTAAAAAACTTAAATTAATCGTGGGAAAGGAAAGAAAATTTTGATTCATCGCTTAAGTTAGTAATGAAAAACCAAGACTAAAAACAAGAATCTATCCTTAGGTGATAGATTTTTTTGCTGCTTAACAATACTAATTTTAAAGGTTGACCAATAATCAATATTAGACTATGCTGAATAAATAATCAAAAACATCCTTTCAATGAACCAGCAAGAATCTCAAACTAAAGATAGTGATAAAAAAACTATTGCCATTCCGGAAACAATCGTAATTAAAGAACTGGCTGAGAAAATGAATTTGCCAGTTACTGAGGTTATTGCGGAACTAATGAAAAACGGGATTATGTCTTCTATGAATGAATCCATTGACTTTGAAACCGCCGGAATTATCGCCGAGGATCTTGGCTTTGCGATTAAGAAAAGCGAGGAAGATAAAGTTCAGGAAGATAAAGTCAAGATTTTAGAGAAAGTCTTAGAAAAAGATCAGCAAAAATCCGAAACCAGGCCTCCGGTAGTGGTGGTAATGGGGCACGTTGATCACGGAAAAACCAAGCTTTTAGACGCTATTAGAGAAACAAATATAGTAGAAAAGGAAGCGGGGGGAATAACCCAATCGATTGGAGCGTATCAAATAGAGAATAAGGGGGGGTTGATCACCCTGATTGACACGCCAGGACACGAAGCCTTTTCTGCCATGCGTTCTCGAGGGGCGCGGGTAGCTGATATCGCTATTTTAGTAGTGGCAGCAGACGACGGGGTACAACCCCAAACCAAAGAGGCTTACGAAATTATCAAGAAAGCCAGGCTTCCCTTTTTGGTTGCTATTAATAAAATAGACAAGCCCGAGGCGAACGTGGAAAAAGCGAAAAAGGAACTATCTGAAATTGGAATCGTACCGGAAGAATGGGGTGGAAAAACCATCTTCAGCGAAATATCAGCCAAACAAAAAACTGGTATCTCAGAATTAATTGATATGGTCTTGTTGATAGCGGAAATGGAAAAGAAAAATATAGTAGCGAATTACCAACGTGAGGCAATGGGAACAATTATTGAATCGCATATTGACAAAGGAGCCGGCCCTCAAGCGACCGCCTTGATTCAAACGGGCACCCTGCATTTATCTGACTATATCATTGTCGGAGACATCCACGGCAAGGTAAAAGCGATGAAAGACTGGAAAGGGGAACTAGTAACCAGCGCCGAGCCGTCCAAACCAGTTCAAATCTGGGGTTTAAAAGATGCCCCCAAAGTAGGCGATATTTTGTATGTAACCAAAGATCGGACCGAAATTAAATCCTTAGTAAAGAAACATCGTCTTCATTCTCTTCAAAAGAAAATGGATCAGCAAACTGCCCAGAAGAAAACGGACGATGAGCAAGAGAAAAAAAAGGAATTTAACATTGTCTTAAAGACCGATACCTTCGGCTCGCAAGAAGCAATTTGTGAATCGTTAGATAAACTACAACATCCTGAAGTGAAAGTGGTGATTACCTCTAAGGGGTTAGGAAACATTACGGAAAAAGATATTATTCAGTCCGACTCCAACGATTCCAGCTTAGTCGGATTCAATGTGGTATTGACCCCCCAAGCTCAGGAAATTCAGAAAGATCGCCAAGTAGAAATAAAAATATTTACGATTATTTATGAATTGATTGATTATATCAAGGAAGAACTGGAAAAAATATTATCCCCGGAAATCATCTTTGTTGATTTAGGGAAAATAGAAATTCTAGCTTTATTCAAAGAGGAAAAGGAATACCAGATCATTGGAGGAAAAGTATCCAAAGGAAAAGTAGAAAATGACGTTTTGGTAAGAATTATGAGGAAGGGGGAAGAAATAGGAAAAGGTAAAATAGTCCAACTTCAATCAGAAAAGAAAAATGTGAGGGAAGTACTGAAAGATTCAGAATGCGGTCTTAAAATAAAATCGGATATAGCTATTCAAGCAGGCGACGTTTTAGAATTATACAAAGAAGAACAAAAAAATCGTAAACTAGAATTTTAACTTTTCCTTTCCAGCTGTGGTGAGACTGGATGGATAAAAAAAATAAGATTAAAATCCAGAGAAAGCCCGCTGGAATATCTAATTGACAGTTCACTCTAGAATTTAACTCCTTTTACCTTGAAAAGGGGCAATGCCTTCCAAACGCATTAAACAAATTAACGAACTGATCAAAGAAGAGGTTAGCTCTATTATCGCCAAAGAGATAGAACTTCCTCCTAGTTGCTTAGTGACAATAACTAAGGTAGAAACAAGCGCTGATTTAAAGCATGCCAATATTTGGTTATCCATTCTCCCAACCGATTATCAACAAAAGGGGCTCCAATTTATATCAGCTCAGGCGGGGAATATCCAAAGAATCTTCAACCCACGCTTAAAGACCCGGAATACCCCCAAAATCAGCTTTAGAGTTGACGATTCGGCGGAAAAAGCAGAGCATATTAATCAACTACTTGACACACTTAAGAAGTAGCGATAAAATGGCCTGTTTTACCTATGAATACCAACCTAGGATAAAACGTATTTTAAAGCAAAAGTGTTTTTATGTATCCCAATGCCTCCCTTTATGAAGATATTTTTCAAAGACTCTCTGAATCTCAGAGGACTCTTTTAGTTGCTCATCAAAACCCGGACGGTGACGCGATCGGCTCGGTATTAGCGCTCTCCCAATTTTTGGATAAAACCATTGGTGAAAACCATATCTTTTGCTTAACAATCCCCGCTCCTTCTTTCAGTTTTTTGCCAACGATAGAAAGAATCAAAACCAATCCTTTAATTCTAAAAAAAATCGAATTTGATACTATTGTGGTTTTGGATTCAGGGGACCTGGAATACAGCGGGATTAAGCCGCATCTCCAAGAGCTTAAGTATTCACCTCAAATTTTGAACATTGATCATCATCCTACTAACGATTATTTTGGTCATATTAATCTAGTAGAAACCGATGCCGCTTCCACTACCGATATCCTGTTTCGGATTTTCAACCACAACCGTTTTAGAATCAGTAAAGATATTGCTACCTGCCTGCTTACCGGAATTATTACCGACACCGGCAGTTTCTCTAATCTAGCCACTACCCCCCAGGCTATTTCTAACGCTTCCGAACTGCTAATTAATGGCGCTCGGGCTAAGGATATAATAAATAATGCCCTGACCAAGCAGTCTATTGGAGTGTTAAAATTATGGGGCCGCGCTTTTTCCCGTTTAATAAAAAACAACCATACTAATATTGCGATTACCGTCGTTACTCAAAAGGATTTTAAGGAGTGTAAGGTGGAAAACGAAAGCGCCGAGGGAATTGCCAATTTTTTGAATAATTTGAACGGGGCTAAAGCGGTCCTGGTGCTCAAAGAACAATCAGATGGGACAATAAAAGGGAGCCTTAGAACAACCCGAGATAACATAGACGTATCAAAATTAGCTCGAGTTTTAGGAGGAGGCGGTCATAAAAAAGCCGCCGGCTTCACTATTAAAGGGAAGATAGAAGAAACTAAGAGCGGCTGGAAAATCGTTTAGAAGATTGACAAATTCCTAAATTGTCTTATACTGACAATTACCATTAATTCTAATAAGTTCCGACGTAAAGTCGGAATTCCGACCGAAGTGTCGGAACTAATAAAGCTAACAACCTAAACATGTACCTAATCCCAACTGTCATTGAAAAGTCCAACTATGGCGAGCGGGCTTATGATATTTATTCCCGGCTGCTGAAAGAAAGGATAATCTTTCTGGGTGATATGATTGACGATAATATCGCCAACACTGTAATTGCCCAGCTTCTTTTTTTGGATTCCGAAGACAAGAAAAGAGACATTAAGCTCTACGTAAATACCCCGGGCGGATCAGTCACCGCCGGAATGGCCATTTACGATACCATACAATACGTTGCTCCCGATGTCTCGACTATTTGTGTCGGGCTAGCCGGATCAATGGGCGCCACTTTGTTAGCGGCCGGGAAAAAAGGCAAAAGATTCGCCCTTCCGAATTCCGAAATTTTGATCCATCAAGTAATGGGCGGTGCAGAAGGTCAGGCCATTGACGTTAAGATTAGGGCAGAACACATCCTTAAAATAAAGGACCGGCTTAACAGTATTCTTGCCAAACATACCGGCCAACCTTTAAAAAAGATAGAAAAAGACACCGATCGAGACTACTTTATGTCCGCTGAAGAAGCGAAAAAATACGGCATAGTGGATAAAATTATTCAATAAACACTCTTTATAGACCGACTAAAAGCTGAGGTAAAACCTCGGCTTTTTGACGTCAAAACCGATATGTGTTTAAATTATGTAACGTCCATTCTAGTATAGAATTGATCTTTCACAACAAAAAGAAATAAAACGGAGGCAAATGATGAGTTACAGACAACGAGAAAGAGAGAGACATAAATTAAAAATAAAGTACTTTGACTACTTGCATTATACAGCAACAAGGGTTGATCCGTATGTCAAAGAATTTCTGCGAAGCCACTTTAAATTATACCCCTTGGCAGCAGAAATGTTTCTCTCTAAGTACCGGTTTGGCAATCCTCAACTAAGACCCGCCCTAGTAAGACTTGCTTACGAATTAGTAGGAGGTAACGATTGGGAAAAAATCATTCCCGTCTGCGCTGCAATTGAAGTCGAGGAAACGGCTTACTACTGCTTGGATGACTTCTTTGACCAAGAACCAACTAGCAAAAAAGACAGAGATCGGCTAATACTACAGGCTGTTGGTTTCTACTCAATTGCTCATGACATGACCCGTGCCATAAGACATTGTCTTTCGGATGAATATTTCTGGCGCATCCTTGAAGAAATGTCTAATCTCGATGCCAATACCCTTCAAGCGGGAATCATTGACTCGGTAATGCATGGGACTGATGAACAGTTCTACATGGGCAAGGTCGAGGGATACAATTTTTGGGAACAGGCTTTGAAAATCGGCGGCCTTCTTAGAGAAAGTGCTAACCCAAATATTGAATTACTCGGTAAAATTGGCAAAAAAATCGGCATGGCTCACATTCTTTCCAATGATTGCTGGGATTTTGGAAAAGATTTGGAAGATTTCCGTCAAGGAAAATCCACTCTACCCATCATTTTTGCCCTTAACAACGCATCGGGTCAAGACCGGGAAGCTCTAACAGCTCTACTAGGCCGTAAAGATTTGTCGGCACAAGAAATAGATGTTGTAAGAAGCATTATGGTCCGATGTGGGGCAATCGAACAAGGAAGAAAAAAAGCTCTTGAGCTGTGCGCTGACGCCATTGAGCTTCTGCATCAATTCCCCGACTCTGAAGCAAGACAGTTGATAGAATTCTCTACAACTTATACGCAACGAAACAAGTATTATAAGTTGCTGAATCGATACAAACAACAGAGTCCCTAGCATCCCCTATGACAATCGTCACTAGGGGATATTTTTTACAGCTAGATACGGCATAGTGGATAAAATCATTCAATAAACTGGAGATTTGAAACAAAATCGGGATCCTTTCCCGGTTTTTTTACCCTAGATTATGAATGGTACTATACAAGGCCACATACATCTTGGACTCTTTTAGATCCAAGAAGCTATGCAGATAATTAGATTAAGCTATCAAGTAAGAGGTTTTGT
>PEXU01000013.1 GCA_002774635.1 Candidatus Kerfeldbacteria bacterium CG08_land_8_20_14_0_20_40_16
AGGACAAAGTGTCTAAATTTTGGGGTACCTGTCAATTTATCTTTACTGCCGTTGGTTCTCTTTTAGCCGGATTTGTTTTGTTAGTTAAGCGGTTAAGAAAAGAATTGAGACTTATAAGATATCAGTTGAGATATATATTTCTTGGTACGTTTCTGATGTTTTTAGGTGTTCTGATATTTAATTTTATTCTGGTTGTTTTTTTCAAAATATCTACTTTTGTAAATTTGGGCCCATTCTTTGTTTTGCCTTTTATTTTTTTCACCACTTATGCAATCGTCCGCCATCGCCTCATGGATATAAAGTTTATAATCAGGCGCGGATTCGTGCATATTGCTTCGTTTGTTATAATAATTGCCATTTATACTTATCTGATTTTGCTGATTCAGGATTATTTTGAAATCAGCAAAATCTCAACTATCTTATTCGCAGTTTTTATTATTACATTATCTGTCTTTCCCTTCAGAAAGTGGTTATTTGGAGCGATTGATAATTTATTTTACCAAAAAGAAATAGAAAAAGAGAAAAGAATAAATGATTTAATCAGCAAACTTCCCTCTGTCGCAGAATATGATCAGATACTTAAGGAAATTAATTCCTTAATTACTCAAAATTTAAAATGCGGAGATGTAAGAATATTGATTATTAATAGAGAGGATGCTTTTGAAATTGCCTTTCCAAATGATGCAAAAAAGATGATTCTCTCTGAAAATAATGTTCTGGTAAAATATCTTTCCAGTGAGAAAATCGTTGTAGTAAAAGAAGAGATTCCTTTTATCTTAGAACAAGCGGATGAAGAAGAAAAACCTAAATTGAAAGATCTGCAGACAGATCTTAAATCATTGAAAGCAGAAGTGGCAGTCGCCTTAAGAAATGATATCCGGCAATTAATGGCTGTTATTTTAATTGGACCCAAAGAATCAAAAGACGTCTACACCGTTCAAGACATTAATTTATTCAAAAAACTGGCCGAAGAAGCAAGTATTGGATTAGCCAATGTTCTGCTTTATAAACATACCATTGAAGGATTAAAAAGACGCATAGAAAAAGGGGAGATTGGGGTTTAAGTTGACTTACTTTTTTGGTATGTTATTATAGAACTACAAATAAAATCGATTAAACGGGCGTCCGAAATCAAGCCGCAAAGCTTGAGAAGATTGCCTGTTTTTGTTATATAACTGTCTATTCTTGACAGTATAGACTAGTTGAAATAAAATAATCCGTTAGATCTTTGACAGTCAACCCCAAGTCCCGTCTCGCTTTCCTAAACGTAGGTCGTATAGTTAAATGTAAGGCCAAGTAGTTTTACAACCTAAGGAAAAGCGAATCGAGATGGGCAAGAAAGGAGGTATAAAATGCTAGACGGCAATGACGAAAAGTTGATTGACCATCCAATAGTCAATCATTTTGCTAACGAAGTGGCTCGTGAATTGCCCGTTTGCGATTGCGATGACTGCGATCCATGTGAATACGAAGCTGCTTGACGCACCAAGATGGATGGGAATGGCGGCAATCCATTCCCATCCTGATTTAAGGAGAACTACAATGAAAGGATTGCTCATAAAAATGCTGATCACTCCGGTAGACTTTGACTGCAATATGGATTGTGGCTATTGCTATAACGGTTCGGCCCGCACTCCATGTAGTTCAGTTTCTAAAAGAATTATTCCTATGGGGATTATCTACCGGATATTTGACCAGGTTTATCCATTGCTGAAAGGCGATCAATTGATTGTTATTTGGCACGGAGGCGAGCCGCTGCTGGCGGGACAGAATTTCTACCGCGAAGTAATTGAGGTACAGAAATCAGCAGTCAGGGGAAGGTACCGGGTAATAAACTGCATGCAGACTAACGGAACGTTAATTGATGAAGAATGGGCGGATCTCTTGTTAAGACTTAAAATCGGTCCTTCGGTCAGTGCTGACGGTCCAGCCTATCTTCACGACAGCATCAGGGTATTTCTCGACGGAAGACCAACCTATCTGCAGGCAATGCGCGGATATCGTCTTTTGCAAAAGAATGACGTTAACACGGGAATGCTAGTGGTAATATCGCAAAATAATGTCCGTCACCCAGAGGCGATTTGGCAGTGGGTGCTGGAAGAAAAAATCCCGCATTTTGACTTCCTTCCGTGCATTGAACCGGAACTGTGGAGGAAAGGTGAGCAAAAATACGGCCTATCGCCTGAAGAAGTTGCCGAATTCTCCATCCGCCTCTTCGATTTGTGGTTCAATCACGGCGATCCAAACATCAAGATCAGGACGTTCCGTGATGCCATTAAAGGGCAGCTAGGCGGAAGGGTGAATATTTGTTCATGGAAAGCAGGCTGCCTGCAGCATATCAGTTTTGACGTCGCAGGGAACGCTTTTCCGTGCGCCCGCTACCATTGTTATCCGGAAACTAAAATGGGTAATATCATGGCGCAAAGTTTTCCGGAGATTATGTCAAGCAGCAAAACCCGTTGGGTGCACGACGGCATTGCCGCTGGACAGCAGAAATGCAAAAATTGCCAATGGAATCCCATTTGCGGTTCAGGTTGCCCGTTTCTTAAATACGCTTTACACGGCAGCTGGGATGGACCGTATGTCCATTGCCAATCGCGCCAAGCACTATTTTATCATGTCCACGACCGCATTTTTCAGAAGGGAAACTAAAATGCGAATCATAGGATATGCTAAGGGAGATGAAACTTGATTGATTTCACTCCCTTATTTTTTATGCTATTATATTTAATATATGAAGCAACATCGTTTAATTAAACCAGTAAAAAACTATACTGCAATTGATAAGTTCATATTAAAAGCAGACAAAGAATTATCAGGTTTTTTCAAAGTCAGCATAGAAAAACCAAATATTAATTTTATCAGTTCCAGAAAAGAAATAAATAGAATATGGGGAATGAAGACGGAAAAATGGTTTAAGGCATGGTTAAAAAACGGAAATATTTACATATTGGATCCTGAAATATACGCCAAAGAATCAAATTACAGAACCAAACATTTTTGGCAAATCTTAAAGCATGAATACAGTCATTTATATTACAAAAAATTGACCGGAATTAACTACCCCAAATGGCTGAATGAGGGACTTGCTTGTTACTTTGCCAGACAAATCAGAAAAAAACCATCGCAGGAAGATTCAATAAAAGTATTTGATTATTTCCGCAAAAGCGACTGGCAAATTTATGATGTTGGCTATTTCTGGGTTAAATTGTTGATTGACGTGTACGGTAAGAATAAAATATTCAAACTGTTATGCCTGCTTAACCAGAATTTGAATGAACGCAAATTCGGATTAATTTTTAATAGAGTCTATGAAGCAAAATTCACCAAAAATGATCTGCATTGTTTATATCACTTAAATAATTCCAAGCGACACTAATAAGGCTCTTTGAAATGATTGTATTATGATTACAAAGAACTGTTCGGGATTATATTTATTGTTCCCAAAGAATCTAGTGATGCGTATACCGTTCAAGATGTTAACTTTCTAAAAATGTTAGCTGAAGAAGCAAGTATTGGCTTGGCTAACGTTTTACTTTACAAACATACCATTGAAGGATTAAAAAGGCGGATAGAAAAGGGGGAGATTGGATAAAATTCAAAAAATTAGAGAAGATCGTCAGGATAGAATCGATTTTAGCTAATTTATTTGACATTTTTGTACTATGGTGCTAGGATAAGCAACTATTAACTAATTGTACCTTAACAGTAAAGTTTCTTTAGAAGATAAGCCAAAAACCGACAAAGGAGGAGTAAAATGAATCGGATAGAAATTATTCGTTGTATGATTGTTGAAAGTAACGATGAAATGAATGAACTGTGGAATTTCTATGAGGAGGCTTTTCGTCCTCTTAATGAAAAAACACCTATCGCTCAGACATGGTCTAAGGAATTCTTTGTTTCATGGTTAAAAAATGAATCCGTTGTCAAGTTTATTGTTAAGAAAGATGGAAAGATTGCAGGTCTTGGCATAGTAACTACCGAGATTAAACTTGACTGGTTACTTTCGCCGTTATATTTTAAGAAGCATTTCCCTTCTAAAACTGTGGCACATTTTCCTGTAATAGCAATTGCTGATCATCTGAGAAACACCAAGATAATCATAAAGCTATTAAGGATGATGATTAATGAGGTTCCAGAGGATGGATTGGGAGTTTTCTTTCACTCTAAGATGTTTTCGTCTATTATCCCTCGTCTAGCAAATATTGCTGGAAAAAATTACATAGAAGGAGGGGAAATCGATACAAAGGCATGTTGCATATATAAATGGAGGAAAAAAATCGATCTTCTGGCTATATAGGGCTAAGGTATTAACAAACCTTAGCCTTTTTTATTTTTTAAATTATGATATAATAAACATAAATCAGTGTAATATTTCCTAGAATGAAGATTATTATTGTAACAGGAAAAGGAAAGGGCGTTACAAAAATCGCAGCTTTTGATAAAGCTTTATTGGACGCCGGTATTAATAATTATAATTTGATTTATTTATCATCCATTATACCCCCACACTCGGAAATTGTTCAAAGTAAAAAATATATTGGAGGTAGAGAACACTTTGGTAATAAATTATATGTTGTAATAAGTAAAAATTTTCAAATTTTTCGTGATAGAGAATGTTGGGCCGGTTTAGGGTGGACACAAACAAAAGATGGCAAGGGTTTGTTTGTGGAGCACTGTGATAAAACAAATGAAAACGTCATTTGTCAAATTAAGCAATCTTTACATGATATGGTCAAAAATAGGAAGGAAAGTTTTGGTAAAATTCATTATTGCACAAGTGGAGTAAGATGTAATAATTTACCCGTTTGTGCTCTGACAGTAGCTATATATCAAGAGGAGTCTTGGGATAAATAAATATTAAAAACATAAAAAGGTGAAAAATAAACCAATAGATAAATTTAAATGTAGTTGGTTAGAGAGTAATCCTAAGTTTACAAAAAACTCTCTTTTAATAAAAAACTATCAAGTAATGCAGAAATGGGAAGATGACTATATGAAAGAATTAGCTTCGGTTGTGACTTTAAAAGGTGGAGACGTTCTTGAAGTTGGTTTTGGTCTCGGTATATCAGCTGGTTATATACAAAATTCAAGACGTGTCCATCGACATACGATTATTGAAGCACATCCGCAAGTAGTTAAATATGCAATTTCGCTTTTCAACAAACAATTAAGAAGTGGTAGGATGAATATTTTACAGGGCTTTTGGGAAGATATTTTATTATATTTTAAAGACAAGCAGTTTGATGGCATCTTATTTGATACAAGTCCTATAACAAAAGAAAAACTATTTTTTCATTATTTTCCCTTTTTTAAAGAAGCTCATCGTCTTTTGAAAAAAGGGGAGATCGGGGTTTAGGTTGACTTTTTTGTACGGATGCTATATAATAAGGTCGGCTTTTGAATAAAAATGAGTGAGATAAAACAAAGAGATAAAATAAATTCAATAAATAAATGAGTAACTCACTCTGTGGTCTCTGCCACAGACTACCTCCTAAGGGGGTTTAAAGGGGGATATCCCCCTTTAGCAAAGTCAGTGGTACAATTGAGTAATGGTGAACATCGATTCAAACATATGGCATTGGTATCACAATGTCTCTGAATGTTACTATCATATCCAGCTAACCGTAAAATACAGAAAAGCCTTATTAAACAATAACATTGAGCAGGTTGTCATGGATAGCATTAAGGGCATTAAGGAACGATACGCTATCGAGGTAAGTCATCTCGGTTTTGACCAGAACCACGTCCATTTGTTAACACGATTCCTGCCTACGTATTCCGGTGGCCAAGCTATTAAAATATTCAAGAGCATAACCGCCAAAAGGATATTTCGACAAGTTCCAGAAGTGAAAAAAGAATTATGGGGCGGGGAATTCTGGACAGACGGCTATTATATCGCTACAGTCAGTGGCAAGGGAAGTAAATCAACCATTGAAAACTATATCAAGAGACAAGGTAGAACTCAGGATATCAAACAGCTCAAACTATTTGAGCTTTAACGCCCTGCGGTCTCTGCCGCAGGGATAATTTACATAAAACAGTAACTTACTAAAAGATATGCCATTTGGTTACCACTTAATGCTTGAATTATATAACTGTAATCTCGAAAGGATAACTAGCTATGATG
>PEXU01000031.1 GCA_002774635.1 Candidatus Kerfeldbacteria bacterium CG08_land_8_20_14_0_20_40_16
CATAAGCATCGGCAAAATCCTGCTGATAAGCATGGCCGCCGCCAGCGCAGACCGGCTGGTTAGGACCGCTTTGGGCCGTACAAGCAGGAGTACTGGAAGGAACGTACTGAAATCCGGATATAGTAGTTGTGCTGCAAGGACAAAGAAAAAACTCGGCCGCTGGCTCATTGGCCATCTCGTAGTAATTCAGTTTATTACCATAACGGGCCGAGACATCTTTAACATATTGGATAAATTTCCCCGTCAAATAATCATTGTTTAAATCAAAAAAACCTTTAGAACCATCGGGATTGGTACATTGGGAACAGGTGACCGCCCAGCCGCCATCACCGCCCATTATCCCCGAAGGTAAACCCTGCTGGGCTTTAACTTTATTAGCCAGGGCATCAATATACCAATCCGCTTTCTCCCAGGCATAATGATTTTCCTCCACCATATTGCCCCAATTAATTGGTGCGTTTCTGGTAATTTGGGAATTAAACTTTAAAGATTCCTGACACTGATTAATGATTCCATCTTCCCTTTGGGAATCATATTCAAATTGATAAGGATAACAAGTGTTTGGATTTGATTTTTTTCCTTTACTGATGCAATTTTTATCACTGGTTAAACCATCACATTCTCCATCACCGCAGTCCGGGCCAAAATAGGTCAAAAAAGGCTGGCTGGTAGCGCAAGCATCGGTGTCTTTGCCGAAAAGGGGTGTTTTTTCTTTAATGGTCACGGCCAAATCTATTTTTTGGGATTTTTCATTCAGATATAAAGTAAAATAATTATCCCAGACCTTTACTGATTGGATTGGTAGAGAAACTTCTTTAGTCTCATTAGGATTTAAGCTAATTAAGGTTAGGTCGATTCTTTGATTTTGATCGTCAAAGGCTGAGGTTTTATCTTCAATATAGGTATAAGGCAAACTGGTAAAGGCTAAGTCGACCGTTTGTTCTTCTGAACTTGAGTTTTCAAAAGATAAATTCAGTTTTTCTTTAAAACCAGAGTAAAGGGAAAGGCTAGTAGGGAGAGTGACGCTGACTTGATTAGCCAATTCCATTGTTGCCATTCCAGAGGTAGAGGGAGAACTAACGTTAGTATTAGTGTCAAGATTTTCCTGGGGAATATTTTTTAACCAAGGGATAATTTTTTCAATTCCTTTTCCTCTTACTAAAAGGAAAATTATTGCCCCAACTATTAGAATGACCAGAACAATAATCAGCCAGGTTTTAATCTGATTAGACTTTCTAATAGTATTTAAATTATTCTGAATCTCAATTTTATTCTGTTTTTGATTCATCTTTTTACATCTCTTTCAGTGCTTTGATCAAAGCTTCATGAATTTTTCCGTTGCTGGCAATCATATCTTTGCTGTAAAGATTCCACTCTTTACCTTGAAAGTCCGTCACTTTACCGCCCGCCTCTCTTACCAACAAAGTACCGGCAGCCACATCCCATTGGTGAGCACCGGGGATCATAATGGCTTCAGTGCGGCCGTCGGCCACAAATCCTAGCTCTAACGAGGCGGCTCCTAATTGGCGTAAATCATGGCCGGCTAACTTAAACTTTTGATAAATTCTGGTAACTCTTACAATATCCCTCATTTTATGGCCGTGACAAAAGGTCAATAGCGATTTTTCTAGCTTTCTCTTGGCCGAGATTCTCATTCTTTTGTCATTTAAAAAAGCGCCTTGGTCTTTTTCTGCGACAAACAGTTCCTTGGTAAAAGGAGCAAAAACGACTCCTAAGATAACCTCTTTCTTATAGAACAAAGAGACTGACACCGCAAACAGCGGATTGCCAATTGAGTAATTAGTTGTTCCGTCTAAAGGATCCACAACCCAAAGATAGTCTGATTTTCTCTTTTTTCCTCCCCCCTCTTCGCTTAAGATACTATGAGTAGAGAATTTGCTATTTAAGATTTTGACTATTATTTTTTCTGCCCGATAATCTTCGGTAGTTACTATTTCATGTTTATCCTTAAAATGGATATCGCCCGTTTTTAAAGAGTTGAATTCTTTTAGCAAAATTTTACCCGCTTCTTTGGCGGCTTTTATGGCAGTTGATTTCATTTAAAAACTCTCAAAAGTTACTTTATTAGTTTTAGTATCATAAATAGCAAAGCTGATCGGCTGACCAATTCCGCATAATGATCCCGGATTAATCAACAGGGTTTTGCCGATCAATTGCTCGCTTTTTATATGATTATGCCCAAAAATTACCAAATCATATTTTTGAGTAGCGGTTAACCCCTCTCCAAAAAAATGGTAGTGAGTAAAAGCGATTTTTTTGCCATCTAATTCTAATTCCCCCATTGGTTTATAAAATTTGGCATTTTTCCCTTTGGTTCTGGTCCATTCCAGCAACAAAAATTCATCAGCATCATTATTGCCAAAAGTGAGATGAATTGGGCCGGTAAATTTAGTAGTAAGCTCCTTTAAAATCCAAGGAGAACATAAATCGCCGCAATGGATGATGGCTTCTGCTTCTTTCTGATTGATGATTTCTAGAGCGCGTTGGGTATTGGTCAGATTGTCGTGGGTGTCGGAAATTAAAGCGATTTTCATATTTTTATCTTCATCAAATCCTTAGCTAAAATAATTGGACCTGGATAATATTTTTGAGCCTGTTTCTTAAGATCATATTTTTCGCAAGCAGGATAAAAATGGGTCAGTACCAATTTCTTAACCTTAGCTTCGCTGGCAATTTGAGCAGCCCGACTAGGGGTTAAATGATCTTTCTGTCTCCTTTGATCAGGCAGCGCGCTTTCAATTAGTAACAGATCAGCATTTTGAGAAATATTAATCAGACTTTGGGGATAATCGTAACACATATCCCCTGCATAAACTAAGCTTTTGCCTTGATGTTCAATTCGATAAGCAACGGCGTAAGGGCTGAAAGTATGACCTTGCTTCCAGGTATAAACCGACTTTACCTTCCAGTTTTTAGTCTGATAAACAGAATTATGCATTTCTTTCACTTTTATTTGGAACATGAAAAAATCATCATATCCCGGAAAGAATGCTTCTCCTATTTTCTTAATAAAGCCAGAAATTCCTTTGGGACCCAGAATAGTAACGTCGTTTTTGTTCTTTCTTACCCACCGGCTCCAAAAAAAAGCGGGCAAATCAACCACGTGGTCAGCGTGAGTATGGGAAATTAAAATATGGTTTATTCTAAAATCATCATATCCGCTATCAAAAATGTGCTCCTTAGTTCCTGAACCAGCATCCATTAAAACTAAATCCCTGCCGATTTCCAGCAAATAGCCGGGCTCGTTGCGGCCAGAAGCAGGATCAGTAGTTCCGGAACCTAAAATGGTTAGTTTCATATTTTTGATTTAACGCTTTCTATTATATTATCATCAATTCTTCTTTTCGTCCTAATCCCTTTTTCCGCGCCTAAAAACTCCCCAATTAAATAAAGCGAGCCGCAAATCACTACTGTGCCAGTTTTGCCCACCATTCTTTTGGCTTGAGCTAAAGATTGGGGTAAAGAAGATACGATTTTGCCTTTCGGATAATACTTCTTTAGTTTTTCAGCAGAATAAAAATTTTCCAGGTTAGGATTTTTCAAGACATCCGGAAAAATTATTTTTGAAGAAAAGCTGGATAATTCTCTTAACATTTCGGGAATTCTTTTTTTGGTTGTTTTGGTGCCGAAAATGAATATTGTCTTTCTAGGATTAATTCCGACATCCTCTAAAGTAATTGTTAAAGCCTTAATGCTGGCTAAATTATGTGCTCCGTCCAGAATGATTAGCGGATTTCTTTTCCAAAGATGAAAGCGGGCCTGGTGCTGGGTTTGGCCGGCTGCTTTAATAATGTCGGAACTAGAAATTCGGAATCCTTTTTGGCGGAGTGCTTGGACCGCTCCTAAGGCGCAGGTAAAATTAGTGGCTTGATGCCGGCCAATTAAAGAAAGATGCAGATTTTGATACTCCTCATCCGGACTTTTAATATCAATCACGGTCCCAGTTAAATCAACCTTCTTGATTGCGTGTTTGATATTCACTCCAATAATCTGCAGGCGCGAATACGTATTCGCGCCTACGTTCCTTATTCGCTTCTTGATTAAAGACAATCCTTTGTTTTCGGCGGACGTAATGACAAAGTCACCTTTCTTAATTATACCGGCCTTTTCCCTAGCAATTAAGGAAATAGTGTTGCCGAGAGTTTTAAGATGGTCGTAACTAATGTTCGTAATCACTTTGATATCCAAGCCTAGGGCAGTGGTAGCATCCAACCGGCCGCCTAGGCCCACTTCCATTGCCGCGACATCTACCTTGCTTTCGACAAAATGGACGGCCGCAATAGTGGTGACCAATTCAAACCAGGTAATCCGGTCACCAGTTTTTTTCTCCACTTCATTGACCAATGGTCTTAGATGATTGATAATCTTAATCATTTTTTCTTTAGTAATCGGCCGGCCGTTGATTCTGATCTCTTCGGTTAAATCGACCAAATAGGGAGAATAAAAAGAACCCACTTTGTATCCTGCTTCTATTAAAATCCGCTCCAAAAAAGCCACTACTGATCCCTTGCCTTTAGTTCCGGCCACTTGCACCCCTCGGAGTTTCTTTTCCGGATGGCCTAATTTTTTCAGAAGTAGTTGGATCCGCTCCAATTTCAAAAAATCCTTACTGCCGAAGCGTGGAAAGGAACTAAGATATTGGTGGTATTTTTCTATTATCTTATCATTCATTAAGATTATGCGAAGGTGCGAATACGTATTCGCACCTTCATGATAACTCACTTCTTTCTTAAACCCTTCAACACCTTAATATCATCCTGTCGGCCGTCTGCTGGAGTTTCAATGATTAAATCCAGCTTTTTTAATTTGGGATGATTTAAGATGGCTTGGAATCCTTCTTTGCCGATTTTACCCAGACCAATATGTTCGTGCCGATCAACATGGGAGTCGATTTCGGTCATGGAGTCATTGCCATGAATCATTTTCAACTTGGATAAACCGATTTTGGCATCAAATTTTTTAAGTGTTTTATCAATCGCTTTTTTGTTCCTTAAATCATAGCCCGAGGAAAAAGCGTGGCAGGTATCTAAACACACGCCAACTTTATTCCTTGCTGATAAAGTGACTCCTTTAATAATCTCGTTTATTTCTTCAAATTGGTCTCCGATAATATTTCCAGACCCGGCAGAATTCTCTATTAGAAACAAACTGGTGCCTTTATAACCATCAAGGATTTTTTTAATCCCTTCGATGACTTTTATAATGGCTTTTTTTCTGGATAAATTATTAGCACTGCCTAAGTGGCTCATCACGTATTTCACGCCTAGAGTGGAAGCCCTTTCTAATTCCTCCCTAATGACTTTAATGGATCCATAGCGGATACGATTGTTAGTGGAAGCAAGATTGATGTAATAGGGAGTATGGATATAAGAATTAGGGATTTTATGTTTCCGGCAATTATCCTTAAAGCTCTTCACCAGCTGTTCGGTCAATTCCGGAGCCTTGCCGCCACGGGGCGATCGCGAAAAAAACTGAAAACACTCACATTTAGCACTGTGGGCATTAATGGGAGCTTGATCTACTCCACCAGCTATTGATACATGCGCGCCGATTTGCATGAAGTAATTATATCACATGTAAAAAGCCCGGCGATGCCGGGGTTTTTAATGTAATACCGCACTGCGGCGTAGCATCCAGATTGCCATTTACTATGCTGTACAGTTAACAGTCAAGGGTAACACTTTCTAGCTTTTCATGAGGAGTAATTCCGCCTAAAGATAAGTGAATCCTTTCAAAATTGTAGTAAT
>PEXU01000021.1 GCA_002774635.1 Candidatus Kerfeldbacteria bacterium CG08_land_8_20_14_0_20_40_16
CTACATAAAAGGAAATATTATCTACGGCCGTTAGTTCTTTAAACTTACGAGTTAAGTTTTTAACCTCGATTATGTTCATGTTAAATTAAATTTTATTCAATTTCTTTCTTGAATTTCTTTATCTTTTCCGTCATGTGACTGGCCATTTTATCCAGGAAACTGTTTAAGTCTTTGGCCTTGATCAGACCAATAATCTGGTCGAATTTGCAAAAGACCAGCAGTTTATCACCGGTTTTTAAATCCATTCTTTTTCGGATATCAGCCGGAATGACCACCTGACCCCTTTCCCCCAGGGTGGCGGTGCCGCATATTTTGGAATTATTCTCTTTTTTCATATAGTTAGGTATGAAATGTATGATTTATAATACAGCATAGCCTATCGTATTTTCAAAGTCAAGAGGAAAGTTATCCCCAACTAAAAAATGAGCGTGAGTTGGCTCATTTTTTTTGACTAAACTCTACTCTTTCAGAACCTCCTGGTAATAATCTACAATCTGCTTGGTTACGTTCTTCCAGGAGTACTTCTCAGCCTTTTTTCGGCCCGCCTCTCCCATTTCTTTCCGTTTTTTCTTGTTATCCATTAAAGAAATAATCGCTTTGGCCAACTGAACGGTGTTTTTAGGCTCTACTAAAATGCCCTCTTGGGAGCTTAAAACCTGCCGATAACCTTCGTTGCTAGAAGCGACTACCGGCTTTCCCGAGGCCATGGCCTCTAACAATACGATGCCGAAACTCTCTCCGTGGGTGGCCGGAGAACAATAAATATCGGCTGTAGCGTAGTAATTAGGAATTTTCTCTCCTGATACATATCCTTCAAAAAATACTTTATCCTCTAAGTCTCTTAATAAAAACATCTTGTAGTACTCGCTTAGAATACCTTTGCCAACCACGATCAAACGGACATTGGGGTCATGGCCATAAACAATGGAAAAGGCCTGCAGCAAATAGCGTAGTCCTTTGCGGGGATCGATTCTTCCCACGAAAAGAAGATTAAAAGTATCATCAGCAAATTGCTTGATTGGCTTTAATCCGGGCCGAAAGCGGTTGATATCCACTCCGTTGGGAATAATCCGATAATCAGCGGGGAAATATTGGTAAATAAAATCTTTGGCCGGTTGGGATACACAAATTCTTCCTTTTAATTTTTTGAAATACTGCCCAAAGGAATCATTGATAACATCATAAGCTAGGTTGGTTTTCATATAAGTGTGGAAAGTGCCTACAATCGGTCCTTCAAACACTTTAACGGACCAAAGAGGCAGAATCGGATCTAATGGACAATGGACATGTAACAAGTCAAATTTTTCTGCTTTAAAAATCCTTCGCAATTTATCGGACATTTTATAGCCCACCGTTAAATTAGCAAAGGTTCCATTGGCCGGAATATTAACATCTTGCCCAACCCGAAAAACTTTTAAGTCCCGATCATCGTTTTCACCGGGAAAATTGGCGGTGATTACCGCCGGATCATGCCCTAAATTAATCATTTCTTTGCAGGTATGGACGACGTGTTCAGCCACGCCGCTATTTTGGGTAAAACTCTGGGTTACTACTGCTATTTTCATTTTATTTGGGATATAGGGTTTAGGATTTTTCCATGGTTTCATTATCTTATAGTTTCGTGGTTTTCTTGCTCATAAACAATGGAATAATCGAGCAATGGAGCAATGGAATAACTTTAGTCAAAATTTTGTATTTTAACAAGTCCTAGGCAATGCTTTTTCTCTGTCTTAAATAAACGCTCTGTAATATCCCAATGGCCATTAAATTGACCAGGAGGGAACTTCCTCCGGCGCTGAGGAACGGCAAGGGCAATCCCGCTACCGGCGCCAAGCCCAAATTCATGCCGATATTAATAAATACCTGAACGACAATCATCAGTAAGATGCCCCAGGTCAAGAAGATGCCGAAATCATCTTGGGATTTTCTCATTATCCTAACGATCCGCCAAAACAGCAGGCCAAACAAAGCAAGTACGAAAAAGGATCCTACAAAACCCAACGCTTCGGCAATTACCGAAAAAATAAAATCGGTTTCTTTGGCCGGTAAAAAATTCAACCGGCTTTGGGGACCTAAGGATAATCCCCTCCCCCAGAACTGTCCGGAACCAACCGCAACTATTGACTGAGTAATATTGTATCCCTGCCCTAAAGGATCCCGATTAGGCTGCAGAAAAGTTATAATTCTATCTTTCTGGTAATCTTTCAAAAAAAAGAACCAACTTACTAAAAAACACAGAATTAAAAAGACGATAATCAGCACCATGTATGATTTTTTAACCTTAGTCAGCCAGATCATTCCCATCCACAAGACAATAAAAATAGCGGCTGATCCTAAGTCAGGTTGGAACAGCACCAGTCCCAAAGGAAGAGTTACAAAAAGAAAACTTACTAAAAGATTCTTAAAATTAAAACCAACGGAAGATTTTGCCGACAGGTATTTGCTTAAGAAAATTATGATTAAGATTTTAACAATCTCAACCGGCTGAAAAACCTGACCAAAAATAGAATACCAGCCCTTAGTGCCCCGAATAGTTGTTCCGAAAATCAATACGCCGACTAAGGCAATCACTCCCAACCAATATAGTAGGTTGGCATAACTCCGCAAAGTCCGATAATCAATAAAACCGAAGACAAAAACTAAAATTATCCCCAGGATCAAGGCAATAATTTGCTTAATCAAAAGGCCGTAGTCCGACTCTTCCATATTCACCGCAATACTGTAAATCGCTACTAATCCGAAAATTACCAACAGTAGAGTAATACTCAAGAGAATCCAGTCAAACTTCTTAATTTGAGAAAAATATTTCTGAAGGATCATAGCTAATCAGATAATGGTGTGGTTTCTACCGGTGTTGATTTAAACAAAGCGTTAGGATCGTAAACATTAACTTGAGGCTGAATCACTATTTTGGAAATAACAGGGTACGCTTCTTTCCAGGAAACTGCCAAATTCCTAGTCTCTAGGGCAAGAAATTTTTCAATCTGAATTTCCCCGACTGAGATTGGTTCTTCTCCTCTAAATAACACCACTTGAAAATTTACTTGCCAAAAATTGTATACAGATTTGTTTTCCACTTCGGCCGTGACCCTAGTGGAGTAGCTGGAAGTCTCCACCCCCTTGTCATCTAAAAGTGGTATTAGATTGGACTCAATATTTCCAATATTAAACTTTAGGGAGGGGGCTTCGGTCGGTCGTTCAATTCTTTCCCAACCGACATTATCAATCAGAAACTTTGGATCTGGTTTAGCGCTGGTACTTTTCACATTGTACTGAATTAGAAAACGTTGCTCTTGGGGCAACAAAAAGGTATTTTGAATTCCTTGATTCTGGCCATCAAAGTCAAAATGATAATCTAAAGAACCAACGTTCCATTTTTCGTTTGGGTTTTTTAACTCGGCCAGCAAATGGTATTTGTTGGCCTGGCCAAAAACTGGAATGTATTTGGTGTTTAGCACCTGAAGATCTTTAGGAGCATTGGTCAGTTGATAGTCTTTAAAATTAACGGCCGACCAGCTGATTTGATAAGGAAGGATCGTAAATTTACTCCAGGTAAAAACAATAATCATAATATTAAATAAAAGATATAAAAAGAGTAAAACATCGCCTACGGCAATCAAAATAACCCACCATTTTTTAAGCTGATGTTTATGAGTTACCCACCAAATTCCTATTTTTAGTTGTTTATCGCTTAACTCTGCCATCGGATTTAGACTTACCTTTTAAAAATAGCACAATTAGGAAAAAAACTGAAGATTATCGGCATTTTCTTTATCTGGCGATTTATGTTATACTGATATTTGATATTTAATTAACCACAAAGCGATGATTGAAAACAGCAAAGATATCTTATTCTTAGTGATTGCTTTTTGTGTTCTTCTGGCCACCTTGTTTTTTGTCTGGATTATGTATTATTTGGCGATGATTCTTAAAGATGTCCGCAATGTTGTTTCCGAAGTCAAAGGCAAGATTGAATCGTTTGGTGAAATCCTCAACACGATCAAAGAAAAAGTCGCTACTTCCGCTACTGTTCTGACTGCTTTGGGTAAAGGCCTGGCGGACTTAATTGGTATGTTTAGAGAGCGACGGGCCGCCAAATGGGAAGAAGAACCAATCGAAGTAAAAGAAAAAAAGAAAAAATCCAGAAAATAGCACCAAAATAAAAATATAAAACAACTTCTCAAGCAAGGGAGTTTTTTATTGTTTCAAATACCAAGCATCTTCTTCCCTGAAAATCTAGTTACGCCTTACGAATTACTAATTACCAGTTTACTAATTACTAAATAACCGCATGAATTTCGTCCACCTCCATATCCACAGTCACTATAGCCTTTTGGATGGTCTCCCCAAGATTGACGAATTGGTAAAACGGGCCAAGGAGCTCAATATGAAAGCTTTGGCTCTGACAGATCACGGAGTGCTTTATGGAGCGATTGAATTTTATCAAAAAGCAAAAGCGGCAGGGATTAAACCGATTATTGGCGTAGAAGCCTACTTAGCTCCTAATGGCCGCTTGAATAAGCGCGCTAAAATAGACGAGCGACCCCATCATTTGGTACTGCTGGCAAAAAACAGAACCGGCTATCAAAATTTGATTTATTTAACTTCCCAAGCTCATTTGGAAGGTTTTTATTATAAACCCCGAATCGACTTTGAACTTCTAGAAAACCACCACGAGGGATTAATCGCTTTAACCGCCTGTCTGCAAGGGGAAATTCCCAAAGCAGTGAAAAACAATCAACTCGATAAAGCTGAAAACTTAATTAAACAATATAAGGATTTCTTCGGGGAAGGAGATTTTTACCTTGAACTGCAACACCATCCTAATCTAGAGCATCAGGAAAGAGTTAATCAGCAGCTGATCGAATTAAGCAATAAGCTAAACGTTCCTTTAGTGGCCACAAATGACGTTCATTACCTAAATTCTACCGATGCCGACCCGCAGGATGTTCTGCTTTGCATTCAAACCAAGAAAAAACAGTCTGATCCGGACCGCATTTCTTACTTAGGAGAAGATTATTCTCTCCGTTCTCCTAAAGAAATGGCCAGTTTTTTCCCAACGGTACCAGAGGCAATTAAAAATACTGAGAAAATTGCGGAACAATGTAATTTGGAAATTGAATTTGGCAAAGTCCTGCTCCCTCATTTTGAAACCCCAGCTGGGCAATCGGCCGATGATTATTTAAGAGAGCTTTGTTTCGCGGGATTAAAAAGACGTTTTGGCATTGAACTGAAGCCCGAATATTTGAATCAAGAAATGAAGGATGAAAAAGCAA
>PEXU01000017.1 GCA_002774635.1 Candidatus Kerfeldbacteria bacterium CG08_land_8_20_14_0_20_40_16
TTTAGAACTGTCAAAAAGCGATAAATCAAATAGAATAAAGAACGATAAATTTCTGGGTCTGGTGAATAAAAAAATACTATTAGCAGCTATTTGTGTTGCTTTTGCGTTCGTTTTTTGTTTGCTAATTATACGTATTATCCAGCCAAACTTACTATTTATGCCTTTAGAAATCGGTCTTGTTATTCTGATTGATTTATACCTTGCTTACCAAGCATTATCTCAACCTAAGAACAAACAATTTTTTTTGTTTTGGGTTCTAATAGCACTAGCTACATTTGACATTAGCTATCTTCTTGCTAAATACCAATACAACTCTATTGCCGTAGCTTCAATCCACGCATATCCACTCGCTTTGCTTATTGGGTTAGGTTTTTGGTTGCATCCGATAAGCCTTCATTGGTTTAAGAAAATTTCTAAAGGGAATAAGGAGCGTGATAATCCAAAGCGAAATACTAACGGGGGAGAGGATGAAACAGAACGAATAAAGCAGAAACGCTGGCAAGAAATTCGACAAAAATTCCCCACCCTTAGTACAATCCCGCTTTTGCGAACCCTTATTCGCTGGGGCTGCGGAAACGGGTGGATTAAATTTGCTGTGTTTTGCGTCATTATAGTAATTTATATTATTATTAGGCTTCCATACTTCAATGACTCTTTTTTTATTAGGCTGCATCCTGATAAAAATGTCAGTTACGTGCCTGCTGCTCAGGAAATGTATAATGCAAAAAATCCATTCGTATTCCGAAACCCGGCCTATACCGGTGTGTTTGAAACAATGGAAGAACAGCAGTATAAGAGTTTTTGGAGAATGCCTGTTTTAGAATGGACATTGGCACCGTTTTTTGCACTAGAAAATTATTTCTCAAATGAAGAAATTGTGCGAATCTACCTTACCTTGGCGGGAATATTTATACTGCTGAACGTTTATATTCTGATAAGAAAGATTTTCTCATCATTTGTCGCTCTTTCTGTCACATTCTTGTTTTCTCTCACGCCGCTATTCAATCTACTGACTTGGATAACGACCTTGGATCTGCCAGCATTAGTTTTTTTATTGGTCGCACTGAATCTTTATTTTCACCAACGAAAGGAACTTGCCTTTCTAATGCTCGGTTTTGCATTAACGAGTAAGTTATCATTTATCGTTATTGGACTACCGATATTTTGTTTCCTTATTCTTTTCACAGAAAAAGAAAGAATTATCTATTGGATAAAATTAGCCCTACTTGCCTTTCTCCCCTTGGGATTGTTTAATGTTTTTTTGCAGCAGACGCCGTCTCAGCCGGATCGCCTTACGAAAAACCTTCTGCTTTTCTTTTTGTATCTTATTTCCTTAGGAGTCGCATTTATTATTATCAAGGGTCCTTTTACCCGTCTGCTGCAAAAAATTCAAAAACTAAAATCTCTATGGTATATCAGTCTGGGCGTCACCGGAGTTATTCTAGTCATTTTGCTTACAGTGATTTTGCAAAAATACTTTTTATCGTTGAGCGACCAATTTCTTACGGATTCCAGACTAATATTAATTTCGGACTTCTATACCGTTTTGCTTAGTCGGATTTGTTTTATGAGTATACCGACAGTTATGTTGCTTTTTATCATTGCATTGGTGTTGTGTTGGACGCTTCCGAGAAATAAACTAAAAATACTTTTTTCTTTTTTTCTTGCATCGCTTGTTTTTTTGGTCATGGCCTCAAAATCCATTCGCTTCGCTTGGTACTACAATCACTTCTTTATTTTGACGATATTTCTTTTTGTAGCCGGGTTGTTTTATCAAATCGAAAAACAGCTGTCGTGCCATCGATATTTAAAAGTCTTGTTAATTGCCATTATATTAGCCGCCTCATCACTTCATCTTTACCCAAAGCCAGCCTACGTGTTGGAAAACAAGCTTACGCAGGATCACATTCAGCAGCTTATTAGTATTATTGAAGAAAATACCAATAATGGTAGTAAAATATTAATTTATGCCTCGGAATACAGAACCTTATTTTTATATAACAACAAATTGTATTTACAATTAGGCGCACAAAACGATCCAGCAATAGTGCAAAAAATTAAAAATGATATTAAAGAGCTAGGTTTTTATGAAGCAATGAATAAATACAATATTAATCTTATGGTAGACAAGAGATATCAGGATAATTTTATATCACTAACTAGTTTGTTTAGTGAAGATATTGATCAGGATGCATACAACAGGACAAAAATAATCCAATCAAAATTATTCAAGAATAAAAATAATTATGATGAAGATACACGAAATCTATATAATGAACTAAACATTAAACGATATTTTAAAAATATTGGTTCCGTTCAAGATGTGGCGATATACAAAATCATTGAATCTTCAAGTAGTTTGTAAACGAAGAGTCCGATTAAGCTTTATTAGCGGTCTTTGCCCAATTCACGTGGCTCATAGTCGCTTTTTTTATATGAGATTATTTTTTTAATAGCCCAACATACTCGCCAGGTCATTATTTGTGCCTGGACATTGATAAGAAAGCACTTTAAATATAGTATTAATTTATTTTTGAGTGATAATTTAGCAACGTACTTTTGATAGCTATGATTATTGATTATTTTCAAAACGGTTGGTAAATGAAATAATAGAAATTTTGATCCTTTCATTTCGTTTATTAATTGTAATTCGACCACTTCGTCGGAATATTTAAATATTGTGTATTTATTAAATTCTTCCAGCATCTTGATCATTTTTAGATATAGTTTTTTTCTAAATTCATAGCTACTTAATTGTCTACTCCATGAGCCAGCTGTGCCTACTCGGCGCACGGCCATGACCTCGTTAATATAAAATACGGAACCATGTTGCGACAGTAAAAGTTTTAGTGGAATATCACCAACAGGGGCATTTACAACCCAATCTGGTATGTTGTCAATGATTCGTTTTCGAAATAGTAATGAAACAGTGGGTGAATACGATCCTATGCCAAACATTTTATTATTATCAAGTACTTTATCACTATTTGACCAACGAATAACTCTGCCAGTTTTTTTATTATTTTCTGATATTTCTACTGCATGAAAACACAAGCTACATTCGGGATGACTTTCCATATAGTCAACCTGTTTTTGTAATTTATATGGATCAGTCCAGTAATCATCACCTTCAAAATAAGCAATGTATTTGCTTTTGGGGGCATTAATCAAATCAAACCAATTTTTTGCCGGGCCGACGTTTTTTTCCTGCAAAATAAGTTTTATAAAGTTTGGAAATTTTTTCTTATACTCTGAAATTATATCTCTTGTTCCGTCTGTAGAAAAATCATCGGCGATTATCAGTTCCCAAGAAAAATTAACTTTTTGCATTAAAACGCCTTCTATGGCTTTGCGAATGTATTTTGCGTGATTGTAGGTAATGAGACAAACGGAGAGTACTGGTTCAGCCATTCTTTTCTCCCTTTTTGCATAATAAAAATATACTTGAACATAAATCAGGGTATTCTTTTCCAAGCTGATAACAGCCGTCCAGGTATTCCTTTGAAATAATATCAGTAGCTAACAATTTATCCCATTGGAAATTTGCCAGTGCTTTGAAAAAAATACCTGAATGATGAACTACATTTAATCTGGCAGCATTTGCGTCTTTCTTTAGCGTTTCTAGGGTATAAGTGATTTTATGCCCATGTTCGGCCTCAGTGGGCGTCACGGCTGTATTATGGCTGATTAAACCCATTTTTACCGCTATCTGCCGAGAAGGTGCATTGGCATTGGGACAAACCAGGAAAAGCCTGCCCCGGTCGGACAACCATTCGTTATTTATTCTTTTTAATACGGCGATTCGATCGTCTATGTGCTCCAAGACATGAGTCAAGATAATATTGTCATAGGTCGTGGGCAGAGTAACGTTCTCAAAAAGAGAATTAATAAACTTCACCTTATCAGCTAATTGCTTTTTTGCTTCTTTGATTGCTTCATCGGAAGCCTCGACGCAAGTGATATCGTTAAAATAGGGGAGTAATCTTTTAGTAAAATCACCCTTATAGCTTCCCAATTCTAATAAATTTCCTCTAACAAAGTAGGGAATGAAAGATTTGATCATATAGGGGTGCATCACATCTAAATCAAACCCATAAGTGTACTTAGCGTCTTTTGTGTCTTTTATTTCCTGATTATAATCTCGGGTTGTGTTCATTTAAAGCATTAAATATTAAGGTCTAAAGTTATATTTCTTCTAAAACAGCCAGGCCAAATCCGAAACGCCCGAATTCATTGCCATTATATAACAGATAGATTTTGCCGTCACACTGAAAAACATGAGGATAGCATAACATATCAGAATCCCAACCATCTTTTGAAATATCAATTCCCGCCGCCGCATCATCCCGGGTCCAATTAATTAAATCATCCGAAAAAGCATAGCCGATCCGATAGGCGTTTTCTTTTTTTGTTCTAAAACCAAAAGGTCGCCGGTAGCAAAATAACATCTGATATCTATTGTCAAAATAGAGCACCGTTGGCAAGGCCTGGCATTCATCGGAATTCAATTTGTCATTGATTATTTGTCGGCCCTCTTTTTGCCACGAAATACCATCATCAGATGTCGCATGACCGATTTTATAAACTCGATCAGGGGCATGCTCGCTTGCATACTTTTTCCATCTAGTTCCGTAAATGTACCACATATGGTACGTTCCACTAAAGATGCTTACAAAAGCGTCAGCAATCAAAAATGGCTCATGCAAAGATGCGCTTAACACCGGACCGGTTCCCACCTTATCAAAGGTTAATCCATTGTCGTTGCTAATCGCTAGACCAATTGCAGTGTCAACAGAAACTGATACTTTTCTGTTCCAGCCGGTGGTATAAGCAAGAATCCTATTTTTATCCCGAACAACATTTATCGGAAAAATACCATGTTCATCGAATGCTCCTAAACTTCCCAGGGGAATAACGGT
>PEXU01000043.1 GCA_002774635.1 Candidatus Kerfeldbacteria bacterium CG08_land_8_20_14_0_20_40_16
CGGTTTGGTTAAAAAAAGTATATTCTTGCTTTTTTAATAAGCGTTCTAGTTGTCCATTTACAGTTCCAAAAGTACATTCTTCTATTGTGCCACTTATGTCATATTGCCAACAGTCTGAAGTTTTTTCACAAGCTTGTCCGCCCGTAACTCGTTCACGATAGGATGATTCGATTAGCTTATTTATTAATTGGCTATTTGAATTATTCACTGAATTAGAATTTGATTCTTTATTTTCCTCATAATACCAAACTACTCCAACTAACCCAATCGCCATTACAGTGATTAATATAACGACTACCCAATAAACAAAACTCCTTTGATTTTTCATAGTTTCCAAATTTAATTATCTATATATTAAGTATATAAAAAAACCGCCTATCTTTCCAAACATTGTTAAAAAAATGTATAATCATAAGATGAAAAAGTGCGATATTATTATCATTGGTGGCGGGGCCGCAGGGATGATGGCCGGCATCAGTGCTTCCCGAAAAGAAGGGGCTGTTTTAATTGTGGAAAAAAATCTGAAATTAGGCCGGAAAGTTCTGGCCACGGGCAACGGCCGCTGCAATGTCACCAACCGCTATGTTGATAAGTCACATTATTGTGACGCCAGCCCAGATTTTGTAGAAAAAGTATTGTCGCATTTTGACCAGCACAAAGTAATGAAATTTTTTGAAAATCTGGGCGTGTTATTGAAGGAAGAGGATAATGGCCGGATTTTTCCGCGCACCAATCAGGCAGAAACCATTGTTAATGCTTTAACTGAAGAATTGGCGGCAAAAAAGGTCCAAATAATCTTAAGTAATCCGGTCCGCCATTTGATCAAAGAAAAAAATCTTTTTCAAGTAAAATTGCAAAATAGCGAAGAGTTTCTTGCCGATAAAATAATTTTGACTACGGGAGGCAAGGCAAGTGAACAATACGGCGCCACAGGCGACGGTTATGCGTGGGCTGAAAATTTCGGCCATCATATTACTACGCTTTATCCGGCGCTTGTCCCGCTAGAGACTAATGATCGATGGCCTAAAGCCATTCAGGGTTTGAAAATCGAAGCTAGGGTCTCTGTGACTATTAGTGAGCGAGTGCTCGCGGAAAAATCCGGCGACGTTTTATTCACCCATTATGGTCTTTCCGGATTGGCGGTGCTAGCGTTGGCTGGGAAGGCGGCACCTTTTTTAACTAAACATAAGGTCAATGTCCATCTGGATCTTTTTCCTGAAGAAACTTATGAAAATCTTGATCGGAAAATCGCCAAAATCTTCGATTTAAAGGGAAAAAAATCCGTTAAAAACTCGCTTGCAGGAATGACACCTTCGAATTTTATTCCGATATTTTTAAACAATTTGCTTATTAATCCGGATAAAAAAGCCGCAGAAATTTCGAAAAAAGAACGTCTGAAAATAGCGGACGGTTTTAAAAATATTGTTCTGTCCGTATCTAGAGTCCGGCCTTTTAAGGAAGCCCAGGTGACTGCCGGCGGCGTTGATACCAAAGAAGTTAATCCCGAAACCATGGAATCAAAAATTGTGCCCGGCCTTTATCTGGCTGGAGAGATTTTAGATGTCAACGCCGACTCCGGCGGCTATAACCTCCAGTGGGCCTGGTCATCAGGGCATCTTGCCGGAGTGAGCGCGTTAAAATAATATAAATTTCCGATTTAATATTTTATTAAACCAAAGAATCATTCCTTTAATTACACTTAGGGTAAGCTTTGGGGCAATTGAAAATAGGTATTAATTTTATTTTCTTTTATCCATTGACATTTAGCCAGCGTATTGATATTATATATAGTAACCACGCTGCATGATGATATACATTTAATTTTAAGCATGCGGTTGATGAGAAAAGTATAGTAAGCACGGAAATAAAGTCGAATTTCATGATTACTATATACTAAATTAATCTTATTATTCACATTTATGCAAGGTACAATCAAAAAATTGACTGACAAGAATTTTGGTTTTATCATCGCAGATGGTGACCAAAAGGATTTGTTTTTTCACGCCAATGAGCTAGTGGGAGTGACGTTTCAGGATCTCCATGAAGGTGACGCGGTCAGCTTCGAGATTTCGGATACGCCCAAGGGCCCAGCCGCGGTCAAAGTCAGCAAAGCCTAAATTTTCTTAGGTAAGAAAAATAAAAAATACTTGTCGCGAGACGGGTATTTTTTTATAATAATTTTATTAATTAAAAACACCTCCTACTTGGGAGATGTTCTTTTGGGGTGCCTGATGGGAATCGGACCCATCCCGCGACTGCCACAGAGTCGTGTGCGAACCACTACACCACAGGCACCACGTCCTTTTTATGCTTCAGGTTTCGTCCCGCGGCCGCGGGACTTCACCTTCCGCATAAAAACTCCTTTCCTCGTGCAGCCTGCTCCGCGGCGCTTTACGGGTCTCGCTCGCTACACTCGCTTAACCCTACGCCTTGTGTGCTCCTGCTGCACTCGGTCTTTTTATTTTTCTTTTCGCTCTTCTTTTAATCTTCTTTCAATCTCTTCAACTGCTTTATTACGGTCAGTTCGGATTAGCTCTATTATATCAGGTTCTTGGACAATTATTCTGAATCTTTCGGCATTCTTTGCTATCCATGCTTGCTTTTCTTTATTAGTATTACCCGCTCTTCCGATTAACTCTCGCTCGATCTCTAGTTCAGCATCGAGTAATTCCTTACCTTCATTTGGATTTCTTTCAGGATTTATATTTTCAAATTCTGGCATGTTGTCGATAAGAATTAATTAGGTCTGGTACCCTCGGTAGGAATCCCCGCCTACGGCGGATCCGCCTACCTTACATATTTTTACATTATTGAGGCGGGAGAACCTACATCTGCGGCTTACCCGCCCGTCCGATCATCCCGTACTGCGGGATGGACGGGCCCGCCTGACTCGTCTGGTACCCTCGAGAGGAATCGAACCCCTATCCGCGGCTTAGAAGGCCGCTGTTCTATCCGTTGAACTACGAGGGCATATACTTATAGTTTTATTATATCTATTTGTCCGAATAATAATAAGATCCATTGCCCCGCCATACTAATTTTAATTTATTAAGGAAGGGCGGGGTCCGTTGAATCCCGATGCCCCGACGTTTCAGTCGGGGATCGGGATCCCGACTTCCGACATAAAGTCGGAACGTCGGGACTATGAGAGCATGTTTATGAAAAGTTGCAATTTAATCTAGCAAGAAACAGTTCAAAAGTCAATCATATTATTATAGTTTGTCCGTTCACTCCTTGTCCTTTTGTCTTCCTTTGGCATGAAAGGCCTTATGAACATCCCTTAACTGTTGGTTGGTAAGGTGGGTGTAAATTTGAGTGGTGGTGATGGAAGCGTGACCCAGCATTACCTGCACACTTCTAATATCCGCTCCATTTATTAATAAGTCAGTGGCAAAACTGTGCCTTAAGGTATGGGGGGTTACGTTTTTTGTGATGCCTGCCGCTTTAGCATATTTCTTGATTAGCCTTTGGATGGAACGGGGAGTAATCGCTTCCACTCCTTCTTTATTTCTTTTAACCGCTCGGTCATGGCGGACAAACATGCTCAGGGAAACATCCTGCCGGGCATCTAAATATTGTTTCAACCAGTATTTGGCTTGCGGAGAAAGAAAAACGATTCGCAACTTATCGCCTTTTCCCCGCACTGAAAATTCATCCTTTTTTAAATTTATTTGATCAGTTTTCAAATTAGCCAGCTCGGAAACTCTTAGTCCAGTAGAAAAAAACAGTTCCAGAATTGCCTTGTCTCTTTTTTGGATAATCGGATTCTCCTCGGTTTTCAGCGGTGCCTCCAGCATCCGTTCTAAATCCTGTCCCTCTAAAAAATCAACTTGCCGGTCAGGCATTTTGGCCAGCTCGATTTTTTCCGGCGCAGTAGTTTTAATATCCTGTTTGGCCAGATATTTCAAAAATGATCTTAAAGCAATAACGTGGTAATTCTGTGTGCTTTTTTTCAACGGTTGTTTTTTTTGGTTGACCAGTCGATTTAAATACAGCCGGAAATCTTTTATTAATTGAGGAGTAATTTGCTCTGGCCGATCTATTTTAGCCCAGTTAAAAAATCGTTGTAGGTAAAAGTCATAATTCCGGATTGTCGCTTGGCTCCGGTTTTTCTCTATCTCCAGATAATCCAGAAAATCCTGTTTTAGTTGTTTGATGTCTTTAGCCATTTTCAAGCTTATTAGGAAGTAGCTTATTAGCTTCTTAGCTTTTTAGTTATGAAAGGATTTCCCTAAACAGCTAATGCCTAAGAAGCTACAAGCTAAATATATTGTACGACACTACTAAGATTAGAGCAATTGCTAATCAAAATTGACATAGACAAAAAAATCTGTTATTTTATCCTTACCTAACTAATTAATCTGCGGTTCTCCGGTATTCCCCGCCTAGTTTTGAGGGGGTACTCGGGAATCCGCGTATTCCAGGAAGCAAAACCATGACTCTTTCCAAAGAAAAAAAAGACGAAATAATTAAAAGTTTTAAAACTCACAATTCGGACACTGGATCGGCCGAAGTCCAAATTGCCATTCTGACGGGAGAAATTGACGAGTTGTCGGAGCATTTAAAGAAACACAAAAAGGATTATTCTTCCCGCCGCGGGCTTCTGAAAAAAGTAGGGCAAAGAAGAAGATTCTTTCGGTATCTAGAAAAAGAGAATCCGGAAAGCTATCAAAAGTTGATTAGGAAACTAAAAATTAAGAAATAGTAACCTGCCGGGCTTAAGCTCGGCTTATTCTTATGACCACTAAACATAAAGAACAACGAGTAGGAATATTTGTCGATGTCCAAAACATGTACCATACCGCCAAGCACTTATACAGCGCAAACGTTAACTTTGGTAAGATTTTGGAAGTAGCGGTAGAAGGAAGGAAATTAATCCGTGCCTTAGCCTATGTCGTCCGTTCTCAAAGCGTAGAAGAAGAGATTTTTTTTGAAGCTCTTTACAATCAGGGATTCGAATTAAAAATAAAAGATTTGCAGGTTTTTATTGGCGGAGCCAAAAAAGGCGATTGGGATGTCGGGATTGCCATGGATATTATGCGCCTCGCTTCAAAGTTAGATGTGATCGTGCTGGTTTCCGGAGATGGCGATTTTACGGAGCTTTTAAAACACGTTAAGTCGTTTGGTTGCCGCACCGAAGTGATAGCATTTGCCAAATCCGCCTCTGCTCACCTGATTCAAGAAGCGGATAACTTCATTGATCTTAGCAAGTACAAAGAGAAATTTCTTTTCATTAAAAACAGAAGAGCAATTCCCTTAAATATTGATAATAAAAAGATCAAGCGTAGTCCTAGAATAGTCCGAAAAAATAATGGTTGATAAGAATAAAAAAACCGGAATCCCTTTTATTATCTTTTTAGTAGTAGTAACCGCTTTTTTAAGCTACTGGTTTCTGAAACAGAAAGAAGAAATTTCTCAAGAATCCGAACTTCCCGGGATAGTCAATCTTAATCAAAGTCAAACGGTGGTCAATAATAGCAATTCCGAAATTGCCGACAGCACCGTGCCAGAAACTGACTCCTTTCAAAATTCCGATTACCACTTTAAGGTTACCAATACAACGGGGGATGAAATAAAAGAAATTCCCTCGGGAAACATTTACACCGTGTATTTTAATGAAGACAAAATCAGCGTGCTGGACGAAACTAGTGAAGGGGTAATTCGAAATTCAGTATCATTGGTTACGGAAAACGAAATATCAGTTTCCGGCCAAACAGGCGCACGAATTAAAGGCGAAAGCACCAAGGATGGCTCAGAAGTGAATCTTATTCTGGTAAAGAACGGCGGCTGGCTCTATCAATTTCAAGGATCGGATTCCTTTTTGGACCGAATGATTAAAGACTTTACCTTTACAAATTGAGAGCGTTGAATAGTAATGAAACGCTCTCATCCTGAGCGAAAGCGAAGGATCTAATTAATATCTTTTCTGATTTTCAGACAGTTAGGCTACCAAGGAACCTATCCTTCGCAGTCTAAAGCCTGGAGGTCAGAAGAGGCTCCCTTTAATATCCTTAAAATCACTTTAAACCGGTGATAATCAGGATAGTTCGGGATAAAGAAAGGAAAATTCAGATGGATTTTCAAAAGAAAACCCCTGACCCTAAAAAATTCGAAACTGAAATAGGAGGGCGGAAACTAATCATAGAAATCGGAAAGCTGGCCGGGCAAGCACACGGTAGCTGCACCGTTCAATATGGAGACACCGTTGCTTTGGCCACGGCTGTAATAAATCCGGAAATTGACGAGGAATCCGATTTTCTCCCTTTGACCGTTGATTACGAAGAACGGCTTTACGCCGCGGGAAAAATAAAAGGATCCCGCTTTATTAAACGAGAAGGCCGGCCTTCCGATGAGGCAGTTTTAACTTCACGCATGGTCGATCGATCGATCCGGCCGTTTTTTGATCAGAAAGTTAGACAGCAGGTGCAGGTGGTATTAATGGTGTTATCTATTGATCAGGAAAACGATCCTGACATGGTGTCTTTAATTGCCGCCTCTTGCGCTTTAGGCATTTCCCCGATTCCCTGGAAAGGGCCGGTAGCCGGAGTAAGAGTAGGAATGATCGAAGGGAAATGGGTGCTTAACCCCACTTGTCAGGCCTTGGAAAAGAGCGATTTCGATCTAACCGTCGTAGGAAACCAAGAGCTGGTTTCGATGATTGAATTCGGAGGAAAAGAAATTAAAGAAGAGACCATTGCAGACGGTATAGAGTTTGGACACAAACACATTAAGAAAATAATTTCCTTTTTAGAATCAATTCAAAAAGAGGTCGGCGAAGAAAAAATAGAAATAGAGTACGGAGAGCCAACCGAAGAAGAACAAAAAGAACTGGATCACATTAAAGGAATTGTCACTGATTTTGTGGAAAAGAATCGGGAGAAAATCTTTAGTCAGGCTCCTAAGGCAGAACAGAATAAAGAGTTGGAACTAATCAAAGAAGAATTGGAAGAAATATTGAAAGCGGATAACAAAGTGACTAAAGAGGGTCGGGCGAAAGGGTTAAAAATGGTTAGCGGGATTGTTGATGAAGAAGCCTGCCGTCTGATTATGGAAGAAAACAAACGGCCCGACGGCCGGCAGCCGGATGAAATCAGGCCGCTTTCCTGTGAAGTGGGCTTTTTGCCTCGTACCCATGGTTCCGGTCTGTTTAACCGAGGTGAAACTCAAGTGCTTTCCATTGTTACCTTAGGCGCTCCCGGTGATGAACAGCTGATTGAAGGTATGGAAGTATCGGGCAAAAAGCGCTATATGCACCATTACAACTTTCCCGGGTTTTCCGTGGGAGAGGTAAGAAGAATCGGTTCGCCCGGCCGCAGAGAAATCGGGCACGGCGCCTTGGCAGAAAAAGCGGTAATGCCCGTTTTGCCCGACAAAGAATCATTCCCTTATACTATCCGGGTTGTCTCGGAGGTGCTTTCTTCCAACGGCTCTACCTCGCAGGCATCTGTTTGCGGATCATCCTTGGCTTTAATGGATGCCGGCGTTCCCATTACTAAACCAGTAGCAGGAATTTCCATCGGCTTAATGGCTAAAGAAGACTTTTCTGATTACAAAATACTTACCGATATTCAGGGAGCGGAAGATCATATTGGAGGAATGGATTTTAAAGTAGCCGGCACCAAAGA
Organism: Candidatus Kerfeldbacteria bacterium CG08_land_8_20_14_0_20_40_16; assembly: GCA_002774635.1. GTDB lineage: Bacteria > Patescibacteriota > Patescibacteriia > UM-FILTER-42-10 > UM-FILTER-42-10 > UM-FILTER-42-10. The sequence continues at coordinate 7,626 of PEXU01000043.1, forward strand.
TGGTATTACCGCCATGCAGGTGGATGTGAAAACCCATGGGCTTAACTACGAAATTATTCGGGCCGCCCTACAAAAGGCCAAAGTGGCCAGGGAAAAAATACTGGATGTGATGACGCAGGTTTTGCCGGCGCCCCGGCCGGAATTATCGCAGTATGCTCCGCGGGTGGTTACTTTAAGGATCAACCCGGAGAAAATCCGCGACCTAATTGGAACAGGCGGTAAGGTAATCAACAAAATCATTGATGAAACCGGAGTGGCTATTGATATTGAGGATGACGGATTAGTAATGGTTACCGCCGAAAACGGCGATAAATTAGATGAAGCTTTGGAATGGATTAAAGGAATTACCCATGAACTCCAGCCCGGAGAGGTGTACGAGGGCAAGGTGACCCAGATAATGACTGACCGCAATACCCACCGGGAAATCGGCGCGTTAGTGGAACTATTGCCCGGGCAAGACGGCATGGTTCATATTTCCCAGATCGCTTATGAGCACGTGGAAAGAGTATCCGACAAGCTGAAGGTGGGCGATAAGGTAAAAGTGAAAGTAATGAATGTTGACAACGAGCGCGGCCGGGTAGAGCTTTCCATGAAAGCATTACTGACGCCCCCTGCCGGAGCAGATAATTATCATGACGATTTCTCAAGAAGGCCCAGTCGGCAGCCCCGAGGAAAGTTTTCAAGAGGAAGATAATCGAAAAATATGAAGCCGTAGGCAAAGATGCACATCTTCGCCTATGTTATAAACCAATAATTTTAAAATTGTGCCAAAAGAGAAGGGAAAACTTTTTATTATCTCCGGTCCCTCCGGAGTGGGCAAGGATTCGGTAATTGAAAAAGCCGAAGAGCTTGGCTTAGAATTTGGCCGAGTAATAACCACCACTACCCGCAAACCCCGGATTGGTGAAAAGGAAGGAAAGCCCTATTATTTTATCAGTAAGCCCCAGTTCTTAAAACTGATTAAAGAGGGGCAGTTTTTGGAGTGGGCGGAAGTTTACGGCCATTACTACGGCAGCACTAAAAAGGAAGTAGAAAAAGCATTGGCTGACCACAAAGTGATGGTTATGAAAGTTGATCCGCAGGGCGCCCGGGCCATTAAAAAAATGATGCCTGATGCTCAAACAATTTTCGTGGTACCGCCTTCCCCCCAATCTCTAGCTCAAAGATTAAAGTTAAGAAAAACAGATTCAGCGGAGGTAATAAAAAAGCGTTTGGCTGTAGCTAAAAAGGAAATGAAAAACTTAGCGGAATGGAACTTTGTGGTTATTAACAAAGAAGATAAATTGAAAGAGGCCGCCCTGAAGGTAAAAAAAATAGTGGAGGGTTCCGCTAATAGAATGTTGGGAAGAAAGATTCTATTTGTTTTTTTGGGGAGTTTAATCATCTTCGGTTATCTTTTTCTGCTAGGCAGTACTCATCCTGATACCAAACAAACAGTTCGAAACCTAATTCAAAAAATTACCATCCCCTTAGAGATTAATAATCGCATCCGGCAATCGCAAGCAATGCTGAATTTGCTTCCCAACTCAGCTTATTCGGCATTCTTAGTAGATTTTAATGCTCTGGGAGATATTACTGATTTGATTCCGGCCATAATGACCGCCCCTAATTTTGACCAGCCCTCTATTTCGAAAGCTTTAATTGTTTTTCAGAAAAACGGTAGAATTTCAGGAACAGTTTTTAAACTCGAAAATCCGGTTGAACTAAACTGGGAAAGATTTCAGAAAGCTGTCAAGTATTTCTGGGCCAGTAAATACCCTTCCCAAGAGACCAAAACCTTAAGTGATAATAGCGAATTTGTTGAATTAGTGCCTGATCCAGAAAAAATACCGGTTGAGTCCAGTAGTTACGAAGGGCAAGAAATAATAGTTGTGATCGGAGAAGAAATCTCACTGGTCTATGCCCGAGTAGGAAATTACGCAGTTTTAACCGCTAATTCTTCTCTTGATCGCTCAAAACAGGATATTTACCAAATCATTGATGCTAACGGAAAAACAGAAAAAAGAGCAAATCTTAAATCCTTGCGGAGATGTTTAGAAGAAAATTCTTATCAGCTAACTCTTTCTAGATCTGGCATTAGCCTAAGTGAAGTTTTGGACGGAAATCCGATCCTCTCTCTTCTTTTTGGCCAAAATAAGCCAAAAAGCGAAAAATGCATCTAATTAAAACGTGCTGTGGATAACCCCTGTCCCGAGACCCGCGTCTGCGGGACGAGGGATCCCCTTGGTTTGCAACAAAATACTCAATAATTTCGGCTAATATCAGCTAAATATCTGAAAAACGTGGTTTGTATTGACAGGGTTGTATTAATATGATATATTTAAGATAGTCAAAGACGATTTTTTTCGGAATTTGTAAGCTATTTGCAAATCCTATCCTTTTTGATAGTAAAGAGATTTTCCCTATAATTAGCCAAATTTTGGCCGATTATTGTAGGGAAGCGGTTCTTTACTATTTTGAAGAGAGCAAAAAACAAAAATAAAAGGGTTCTTCGTAATAAAAATATGAATGAACCACAAAAATGGTAAAGAAATCATTTTTTATCTAAAGCTCTCAAAGGATAGAAAATGCGTTTAGGGTCTTTATAAACACAATCTTCCAATTATCTTCTGATGAAAGGAAGTTGAGTAAAGGCCTTGGGCGCAACAGCGTCTATTAATAACATTGTTAAATTGGGCGCTAGTTGCGCCCTTTTTCTTTCCAAAATTAACTTCTTACCCTATAATTAGAACGATATAATAAGATGTAATTAACTAAACTATTTTAAAATGGATAAAAATTTCATAAAGGAAATGGAAGCAAAGCTAAAAGAACAGCAGAAGAACTTGCGAAAGGATTTGGCTAGTTTTGCTGAGAAGAACGTCCACAAAAAGGACGATTACAATACAAGATTTCCCAATTATGGGAACAAGGACGAAGAAAACGCCGTAGAGGTTGCGGACTTTCAAGATAACTTATCACTAGAAAACGACTTAGAAAAAAATCTAGCCGAAGTAGGCAAAGCTTTAGAAAGAATTAAAATAGGAACTTACGGCAAGTGTGAAAAGTGCGGAAAGAAAATGGGCCGGGAACGTTTAGAGGCCTTTCCTGCGGCAATTACTTGTGTCGATTGTAAAAATCTATCTTAATTCTCTATAAAAATTTAAGAGAGTGAAAAAAACAACCAAGAATTTTATTCTTATTAATCTTGGAATATTTTTTTTATTTTTAGTAGATCGATTTTCAAAATGGTATGCCGTTTCTTTTTTAGGAGAAGAGCAACACTATGTTTTTCTGAAATTCTTTAGGATTAAACTTTATTTAAATGAAGGGATTGCCTTTAGCGTTTCTTTTTACCAGCCGCTGATTTATTTAATCAATATTTCTATTCTGTTGATATTATTTGCTTTCTTAAGAAAGGAATATCTAAATAAAAACAAAACGGCAATTGTTGGCTTAACTTTAATAATAGTAGGAGCAATCAGCAATCTTTTAGACCGATTAGTGCAGGGAGCGGTAATTGATTTTATTAATTTACGGGTTTTGCCGATATTTAATTTTGCTGACCTGATGATTGTATCGGGGGTGTTCGTCTTGGTTTTTAAACTATTCCCTATTAAGCAGCATGAGAAAATTCATTAGAAAAAAAGAAAACTTTGAGTGCGCCAATTGCCACAGCATAGTAAAAGGCGATGGCTATACCAATCATTGTCCTAATTGTTTATTTTCCAGGCATGTTGACGAGTACCCTGGTGATCGAAAATCAAATTGTGGGGGTTTAATGAAGCCGATTGGCATTCTCCAAAAGAACGGAGAAACGAAAATCATCCACCGCTGCGAAAAATGCAAGCAGGAGAAAATAAACCGTTTAAGCCCCGACGATAATCAAAAAGCTTTATTAAAAATCGGTTAGTGTATTATAATAAGATTAGACTATGGAATAGGTAATCAATAGTAAAAAAGCTTTTAATAAGTGATACTTTTTCTATGGTATCGTTGAATAAACAAGCTGAATTACTAAATAAAGATATCAGAGGTGCGAACAGCGCCGTTTTTGATTTGTTCACCGAAAAGGGAAAAGCCATTTTTTTCCCGCATCAGGGCGTTCTTGGTCAAACGGCCGAGGCCAAAGGCAAAAAATTAAATGCCACTATCGGTATGGCCTATGAAGATGATGGGTCCATAATGGCGCTGGATACCTTAATTAATAAAATAAAACTGGACAAAAATTCAGTTTTTCCCTACGCTTCCAGTTTTGGCAAGCAGGAGTTGAGAAAAGAATGGCAGAGCCAAATATTAAAGAAGAATCCTTCCCTGGAAGAAAAAAATTTTAGTCTGCCGGTGGTAACCAATGCAGTAACTCACGGTTTAAGTATTGTTGGTTATCTTTTTGCTGATCCGGAGACGGAAATAATAATTCCCGAACCAGCTTGGGATAACTATGAGCTGGTCTTTACTATTACTTATGGGGCAAAAATTTCTCACTTTCCTTTGTTTAGAAATAACGGTTTCAATCTGAAGGGACTAAAAGAACAACTTAATCGAAGGTCTTTTAAGAAAATTTTACTGCTGAATTTTCCCAATAACCCTACCGGTTATACTCCTAATCAGGAAGAAGTAAATCAGATTGGGGAAATAATTAATGATTTTAGCAAAAAAAATAGACTGATTGTAATTTGTGACGACGCCTATTTTGGCCTAGTTTATGAAAAGGGAATTTTCCGTGAATCAATTTTTTCCAAACTATGCTGTCTTAGCCCTAATGTTTTAGCAATGAAGGTGGATGGAGTTACTAAAGAAGATTACGCTTGGGGTTTAAGAATCGGTTTCGTCACTTTTGGAGTAAAAAATGGAAAAGAAAAATTATACTCGGCCTTAGAAGATAAAGCGGCAGGAGCGGTACGGGCTACTATCTCTAACGCTTCAAACCTTTCTCAATCGTTAATCCTTCAGGCATTATTAGCCAAGGAGTATGAAGCCGAGAAAGAGAAAAAGCGAACGACTTTACAAAAGCGGTACGAAACAGTAAAAGATATCCTTAGTAAGAATCAACAATACAAAAAATATTTCCAAGCTCTGCCGTACAACTCGGGCTATTTTCTGTGTTTAAAATTAAGTGGTTCTCTTAAAGCAGAACAAATCAGACAGCATCTTCTTGAAAAATATGACACTGGTTTAATTGTTGTTGATAATCTTCTTAGAGTGGCTTATTCGTCTTTGACTAAAGAAAAGCTAGAAGAATTATTTAATAATATCTACTTAGCTTGCGGAGACATTAAAAGTTAAATTATGCCAGAAAATCACAATCTTAAAACAACAAACATTAATAGCAAGAGCAAAGTTTATTGGAATCTGGGCGTAACTGAATTAACCAATAAGGCGGTGGAGCGTGGCGAGGGAGAAATTAGCAAAGTCGGCGCTTTGACGGTGACAACCGGCAAATATACCGGCCGCTCGCCCCAGGACCGCTTCATTGTGGACGAGCTATCGGTTCACAACCAGATTAATTGGGGAAAAATAAATATTCCGCTGGCCATTAAAGATTTTGATAAATTGTACCGGAAGATTACCAAACATCTTTCCTCCGCCGAAGAACTCTTTGTTTTTAATGGTCTGGTCGGAGCGGATCCCAAACACTCTTTGAAAGTAACGATAGTCAATGAATTTGCTTCCCAGAATCTGGCAATCCGTCAGCTCCTGAGAAAACCTAAAGCGGATCAATTAAAAAATCACAATCCGGACTTTACCATTTTAGTCGCTCCAAACTGCCATGCCGATCCGAAAATTCATCACGTAAATTCCGAAGTCTTTGTGGTAATTAGTTTTGAAAAAAAAGTAGTACTGATCGGGGCGACAAAGTACATCGGGGAAATAAAAAAATCCATTTTCAGCATCATGAATTACCTGTTGCCCGGACAAGGAGTTTTTCCCATGCATTGCTCGGCTAATATGGGGAAAAAGGGGGATACCGCCTTATTTTTTGGGCTTTCCGGTACCGGTAAAACTTCTCTTTCCGCCGATCCAGAAAGAAAATTGATTGGCGATGATGAACACGGCTGGTCGCCGGATGGCGTTTTTAATTTTGAAGGAGGTTGTTATGCCAAATGCATTAATTTAAGCAAAGAACATGAGCCGCAAATCTATAATGCCATTAAATACGGTGCGGTAGCAGAAAATATAATCCTTAATCCCAAAACTAAAGAGTATGATTTTAACAATTCTTCCCTCACGGAAAATACTAGAGCGACTTTCCCTATTGAATTTATCCCTGATGCCGAACTGACAGGGGTTGGTAGTCATCCTAAAACCATTATTTTCTTAACCGCCGATGCTTTTGGAGTCATCCCTCCGATTGCCAAACTGACTTACGAGCAAGCCATGTATCATTTTATGTCTGGTTATACCAGTAAATTAGCCGGAACCGAGCGGGGCATTATTGAACCAAAAGCCACTTTTTCTTCTTTTTTTGGCGAACCCTTTATGCCGAGGAAGCCAATGGTTTATTCCAACCTTTTAAAAAACTACATAAAGAAATACGGCGCGGATGTTTTTCTGATTAATACCGGCTGGTCCGGAGGGCCTTACGTTATCGGTCAAAGAATTCCGATCAAACTGACCAGAATCATGGTCAAGAATGCGCTTAACCGGAATCTTGATCAAGTGGAGTATAAAAGACATCCAATATTTAATTTAATGATGCCGGTATCTTGTCCTGATATTCCATCTGAAATACTGGATCCGATAAATACTTGGGATGATAAAAAGAAATATCTTAAACAGGCAAAAATGTTAAGTGGATTATTTAAGAAAAATTTTGAGAAATTTAAAGAAGTTCCAGACGCAGTTAGGTCAGCCGGTCCTCAATAGTCAGCCATTATTGACGGATTAAGATTGCGGTGGTAATCTAAGGTTAATTGAATAATTAAGAATAAAAGGGCGTCCAAAGCGCCTTTTTTTGATTAATTTTCAATTTAGCAATTTACAATCAATTTTCAATGATTCAATTTTCAAACGGTTACGATTTAGAAGATAGAACGGCTAAGTTTGGTGCCGATGTTATCTTATTTTGCAGAAAAATCATACTGGATGATATAACTAAACTTATTATTAGACAGTTAATTCGCTCCGCCACAAGCATCGGAACAAATTACATGGAAGCCAATAGAGCCAGCTCCAGAAAGGATTTTAAAAACAAGATTTTTATATGCAAAAAGGAAACTCAAGAAACAAAGCATTGGTTGAAAATGATTCTTGTCTGCCTACCCGAAAACAAAGAAGCAATAGACCAATTACGCCAAGAATGCCACGAATTAAACTTAATATTCCAAAAGATAATCAATACATTGAAAATTGATAATTGTAAATTAAATGAAAATTAAAAATTGCCTGCCTGCTGGCAAGGCAGGGAAATTGGAAATTTTAGCGAAATTATATGCCTTCTAAAATTTTATCCGCTGCTTTGGTCGGCCTAGAAAGTAAAATTGTAGAGGTAGAAGTGGATATTTCCTCCGGACTGCCTAATTTTATTATTGTTGGTTTGCCGGATATCGCTGTTCAAGAAGCCAGAGTGCGGGTTAGATCGGCGATTAAAAACAGCGGTCGGCCCTTTCCCTATACCAGAGTTGCTGTGAATTTAGCCCCTTGCGATTTAAAAAAAGAAGGTCCTTCTTACGATCTTCCCATTGCTTTAGGAATTTTTTTGGCGCACGAAAGTATTGAGTCTGAAATTCCCTTAGACTCTTCCATATTTGTTGGTGAACTTTCCTTGGATGGTCATTTAAGAAGAATCAACGGTGTACTTTCGATAGTAATGATGGCTAAACAGAATGGGATCAAAAATATTTTCTTGCCAGCGGAAAACGCTCCCGAAGCAAGCATTATTTCTGATATAAATATTTTTCCTCTCAAAACTTTTAATCAGTTGGTAAAATTTTTAAATAACGAAGAATCGATCATTCCTCTTAAACCAAATCCTACTCATTTTGAAATCGAGGAAGATCAAGACGAAACATTTTCTTTAGTGAAAGGGCAAGAGTATGCTAAGCGGGCTTTAGAAATTGTGGCGGCCGGCGGTCATAATCTTTTTATGGTCGGTCCGCCTGGAACCGGCAAGACCTTTTTAGCGCGAAGTATTATTTCTATCCTTCCTTCCTTGGGAACAAGTGAAATGTTGGAAGTGACCAGAATTTACAGCGTGGCGGGGATGACCACGGCAAAAAAACCTCTTATTCAGAACAGACCTTTCCGCAATCCGCATCATTCTTCATCAGCCGCCGCTCTAATTGGAGGCGGCCGCTTTCCCAAACCGGGCGAAATCTCATTGTCGCACCGGGGAGTGTTATTTTTGGATGAATTGCCCGAATTCCCCCGAGCGGTTTTAGAAAGCCTGCGTCAACCATTGGAAGACGGAGTGGTAACGGTGGCGCGCGTGTCAAGCAGCATTCAATTCCCCGCTCGGTTCATTTTAATTACCGCCGCTAATCCCTGTCCTTGCGGATTTTTGTCTGACCCAAAGCAAACTTGCTGTTGTACCCCCAATCAAGTTTTGAAATACCAAAAAAGAATTTCCGGTCCGCTTTTAGACCGCATGGATTTGCAAGTGGAGGTTCCCCGCCTGGATTTTAACAAGCTTACTCAAGAAAATGCGAGCCAGGAAGAAATTGCAAAAATAAGAGAGAAAATTAAAAAAGCCCGCCAAATCCAAAGGGCAAGGTTTTCTAAAAAGGAGATATTAGAAAATTCAGAAATGGGTCACAAAGAGATTAGTAAATTTTGTGCTATTGATTTCGAAGGAAAAATGATTCTTAAAAAAGCGGTGGAACAAATTCCACTTTCTGCCCGAGCTTATTATCGAGTTTTAAAAGTGGCCCGCACTATTGCTGATCTTGACCAGGAAGAAAGAATAAAAATCAATCATCTAGCAGAGGCGATTCAGTATCGGATAAAGCAAATGGGAGGATTAGGAAGTTAGGAGATTAGCTTGTAGCTTTTTAACTTCTTAGGTTATTGGGGTTTTAGTTCGATTGTTAGTTTTAGCTGGTAATAATAGAACAATCGAACAATAGAACCATAACGCTTAAAGAACCACCAGCTAAAATCAAGAAAATAGTATATACTATAAGGGTAACCTAAAAAAATGACCTCTCGATCAGGATTTCCCCAAATTTTTTTAATCATCATCATTTCTCTTATTGCCATTTTTGTCGTGGTAGTGATGGCTTTAGGAGTATGGTGGTATTTCCAGAACTATGTCGAACCTAATATCACTGGGGCTTCTAGTAATGTCTATACGAAGTGTGTAAAGTTTTGTCAGGATAACAAAAAATGTGAATCAAGTAAAATAATAGGACAAAAAATCGTGAATGGCCAATGCGAATGCGACTGTTTAACGATCCCTTCTCGGAATACGAATTCTGATTTAAATACCAATATCTTAAACAGTGAGCAGGAAAATGAATAGGATATAGCAGAGGGTACTTATTCTCCGCTATTTGTTTTTCCTTCGATAATAATCACAAATTCTCCTCTAGTGTTTTGGGGAGTTAATTTTAAAATTACATCTTTAATTTCTCCCCGGATTATTTCCTCAAACATTTTAGTCAGCTCGCGCGCAATGACAATATTTCGGTCTTCTCCTAAAACTATTTTAAGTTCTTCTAGAGTCTTAACTACTCGGTAAGGCGATTCATAAAACACAATTGTCCTTTTCTCTTTAGCTAACGATTCTAGCATTGTTTTTCTCCCTTTTTTTCTGGGCAAAAAACCCAAATAGACAAACTCGTCCGTCCTTAGCCCGCTAGCCGATAAAGCGGTAATCACAGCAGAAGCACCAGGAACGGGCACTACCTTAGTACCTGCCTCAATGGCTTGGGAAATTAAAACCGTACCCGGATCGGAAATTCCAGGAGTGCCAGCATCCGTAACTAAAGCAATTGATTTACCGTTTTTTAGTTCCTGAATTAAATAATCTATTCTGGTAAGTTTGCTGTGCTGGTGATAGCTAACTAACGGTTTTTTAATATTATAATGATTCAGCAGTTTAATAGTCTGCCTAGTATCCTCGCAGGCTATTAAATTAACTTCTTTAAGTGTTTCAATTGCCCGCAAAGTAATGTCTTTTAGATTGCCAATTGGTGTGGCTATAACGAATAGAATTCCCATAGATATGTTAGTTCCCTTTAATTATACCAGGAGAGCGGAAATATCAAAAAAGCGCTGCCTAGCGCGCGCTTTTTATTCCTTAACTTACAAATAATTCAACGGATTCAGTTTCCTTCCTCCTATTATTACTTCAAAATGAAGATGGGTTCCAGTGCACCATCCGGTGCAACCCATTGTAGCAATAGTTTGTCCTCGGCTAACTGAATCGCCAACACTAACGTGCGTCTTGCTAAGATGGCCATACAAAGTTTTGATTCCATTGCCATGATTAACGACTATTCTTAATCCGTAGCCGCTTTGCCAACCGGCCGCTTCTACACGCCCAGTATCAGCGGCATAAATAGGTGAGGTGTAGGTACCGTCAATATCCACTCCCGTATGCCGCCAACTGAAATACTGATTAATTTTTCTGCTGGGGGTAGGCCATTGCAGATTAGTTCCGTAGTTGGGAGTAGCATCCACGGCACCAGTCGGACTAAAAAAATCTTGGAGGGAAGCAAATCGGGAGCGAGGTTCGATCACTGGTGTCGGGGGAGCGGGTGGCGTTCCTCCCGGCAGAATTAAAATCTGATCGACTAAAATGGCCTCTGCGGCGGGTAGATTATTAAAATCAATTATCCCGTTGACATCCACGCTGTATTTTTGAGCAATTTTTTCTAGAGTATCCCCAGACTTTACCTGATAAGAAGCTCCAGAAGTAGGCAGAATCGTTAATTTCTGGCCAGGTTTGATGAAATCGCGGGGTCCTAGTTTGTTTTCCCACAGAATAGTATCGGTACTAATTCCATAACGGGCCGCAATCTCACTGACCGTTTCTCCTCCCTGTACTTCATGGTAAATAACCTCTTCTCGTGGTCTTTCGCCAATCGTCGTGGCAACTAAATTAGGCTTGATAATCGCTCCCTCCTTGGTGACGGTGGCCTCTTCTTTTGGCTCGGTCCCTTCTCCCATCTTAGGAACACCCACTACATTGCCGCTGGTTTCCATAAAACTGGTAGCGGTTTGGGAAGCAGAATCTGACGTTTCGGTGATCATTCCTTCTTGGAATGGTTGAACCAAAGAAGCTAACAAGCTAGTCTGCCCAAATTCCTCATTGGTTTCTTTAGCGTTCAAGCTATTAGTGACAACCAGGATGGCTAAAAGGATGACTAGAGCGTGAACGATATAGCGAGTAGAAAGAGGATAAAGCAACTTTCCTTTAGCGGGGCGATAAATTGCCCGGATTTGATTTTTTGCTAATAGGTAAATTTTATAAAGCCGAACAACAAAAAATTGGAAAATGAACTTTCCAATTATTTCCAGCGGTTTGATAATAAGATAACGGCACAATAAAGAGACTGCTTTTCCTAAAAATATCAGTAACTTCAAGAAAATCACTAACAGATGAACCAAATTTTTTTTCAGTTGAATACTAATTTCCTTCTCCACAATAAAAGCTATTCCTAACTTAGAAAATAGCTGTTAAAGCTTAGATATTACATAGTATTTACTATCCTAATCAGATGCTAAATAATCCAAATTTAGGATACCCCATAAACTATCACGGCGGTTTTTATTTGTCAAATTTTGAAGCTGATTATTAGATTAATTTTAGCTAAGATTAGCCAATATTTTACTAGCAGGAGCTGTTTTAACCCCATTTTTAAAGGATAAAATGAATTTCAAAATGAGTAAAAAAATGCTAAGATAACTTTGAATTCAAGCTAAAAAAGAATTTTTTAGTATGGTAGAAGAAGAAAACAAATACAATCACCAAGCGATAGAACCAAAATGGCAGAGGCGCTGGGAAGAAGCCGGACTGTACCAGGCCAAAGACAATTCCCTTAGGCCAAATTTTTATTGTCTAATTGAATTCCCTTACCCTTCTTCTGACGGTTTACACGTAGGCCATCCCCGAAGCTATACGGCCTTGGATATTCTGGCCCGCAAGAAAAGAATGGAAGGGTATAATGTTTTGTTTCCGATCGGGTTTGATGCTTTTGGCCTACCGACCGAAAATTATGCCATTAAGGTCAAAAAAAATCCGGCGGAAATAACCGAAACCAATGTTGACCGTTTTCGCCGGCAGTTAAAATCGCTGGGGCTTTCTTTTGATTGGTCGCGGGAAGTGATTACCACTGACCCCCAGTATTACAAATGGACCCAGTGGATTTTTTTGCAATTATATAAAGCTGGATTAGTCTATCAAAAAGAGATGCCCATTAATTGGTGTCCTTCTTGTAAAATTGGTTTAGCTAATGAAGAGGTGGTGGGCGGAAATTGTGAACGCTGCGGCACTCCAGTTACTAAAAAGAATCTAAAGCAATGGTTATTCAAAATAACCAAGTACGCTCAAAGATTAATTGATGATTTAGAAAAAGTGGATTACTTAGAAAAGATAAAAACCCAACAGGTAAATTGGATCGGTCGATCGGAGGGTGCTTTGATTAAATTCGAAATTCGAAATTCGAAATTCGAAACAAATTCTAAATCCGAAATTCCAAATTCCAAACATTATGTAGAAGTATTTACGACTCGGCCGGATACTTTATTCGGAGCAACCTACATGGTGGTGTCCCCGGAGCACGAGCTAGTGACAGATATCCTTGGGCAAATAGCTAATCGCAGAGAAGTAGAAGACTATGTCAAAAAAGCAAAAGCCAAATCCGATTTAGAAAGAACCGATTTAGCCAAGGAAAAAACCGGCGTGGAATTAAAAGGAATTAAAGTAATCAATCCGGTTAACCAAAAAGAAATCCCAATCTGGGTAGCAGATTATGTATTAATGGGCTATGGTACTGGCGCGATTATGGCGGTGCCGGCGCATGATAAAAGGGATTTTGAATTTGCTAAATTAAAGAATCTAAAGATAATTTGTGTTGTTGATCCTGGTAACACAGAGAATATAAATCCTGCAAATACTTTCAAATATCCATTTAGAAAGAAGATAGAAAAACCAGGTAAACCTGTTTTATATACAACGGGCGATGTTGGTTATAAGTGGGATGCAGAAAAAATCTATAAAGAAATACTAAATGGAGAAACATGTTATGAGGGTAATGGAATAGCTATTAACTCAAATCAATTTAATGAATTAAAGACCGAAGAATTCAAAGCGAAAATCACCAAATGGCTAGAAAAAGAAAGAGTCGGCAAAAAAGCGGTTAACTACAAATTGCGCGATTGGATTTTTTCTCGTCAGCATTATTGGGGCGAGCCGATTCCATTGGTGCATTGTGAGGAATGTAAGAAAAATAATAAACCAATTGTTTGGATTATCCATGGTTCGCCAAGTCGTAATAAAAGTCAAGATCAAGGCTACACAGGAGAGGAAAATCAGCATTGGATTCCATGGCTCAAGGAAAGTCTTGAAGCAAAAGGAGTGGTTGTTTATAATCCACGCATGCCAAAAGCTTGGCAGCCAGATTATCAGGAGTGGAAAAAAGCAGTGGAAAAATTAGAAATCAACGAGAATAGCGTATTAATTGGCCACAGTGCTGGTGGAGCTTTCTTACCAAGATGGCTGGGAGAAACTAAAAAGAGGATAAATAAACTTATTTTGGTGGTTCCTGGTAAAGTAGCTAATGAGGATAATAAAAGATTGCACCATTTTTATGATTTTAAGATTGATCAAACTATTAAAGAAAGAGTTAATGAAATAATTATCTTTATTTCTGATAATGAGAAAGATTATCGCAAAAAAAGTTCTAAAATATATAGCAAGTTATTAGGAGGCAGATTAATAACAATTAAAGGCACGGGGCACTTTACTTTTGAAGACATGAAGACTAAGGAATTTCCTGAACTTTTAGATGAAATAAGCTTTCTGCCAGTGGGCGTTATCCCAGTACCTGAAAAAGATTTGCCTGTAGAACTCCCTAAAGTAAAAAATTACGAACCAACTAATACCGGCGAATCTCCTTTAGCGGCGATTAAAGATTGGGTAGATGTGAAATGCCCTCAATGTGGCGGTAAAGGAAAAAGAGAAACCGATACCATGCCGAACTGGGCCGGATCAAACTGGTATTTTATTCGCTACACTGATCCGCGCAATGATAAAGAGTTTGCCTCTAAAAAAAACATGAAGCACTGGCTGCCGGTAGATATTTATAACGGCGGCATGGAACATACCACGCTTCATCTTTTATATTCCCGTTTCTGGTACAAAGCGCTTTATGATTTAAAGCTGGTGCCTGGTCCGGAACCATATAGCAAAAGGATTTCCCACGGCATGGTTTTGGCCGAAGATGGCAAAAAAATGTCCAAATCTTTGGGCAATGTTATTAACCCTGATGAAGTGGTGAAAGAATACGGGGCTGATACCATGCGGATGTACGAAATGTTTATGGGTCCTTTTTCCGAAGCAATTCCCTGGGATACAAAGGGAATTGTGGGAGTGAGGAGATTCTTAGATAAGATTTGCAAGCTTAAAGTTCAAAACTTAAAATTAAAAACTACAGCTCAAAATTCAAAGTTGGAAAGCCTATTACATAAAACAATAAAGAAAGTTACGGAAGATATAGAAAATTTTCGATTCAATACCGCTGTTTCTACTTTAATGGAGTTGGCAAATGCTATGGAAAAACAAAAAGAACTGCCCCTTACTCATTACAAAATACTTGTTACTCTCCTCTCTCCCTTCGCTCCTCATCTTTCCGAAGAGCTTTGGGAAAAACTGGGGCATAAAGAATCTATATTTAAAGAAGAATGGCCCAAACACGATCCTGATTTAGCAAAGGAAAGCGAAGTGGAGTTTGTCATCCAAGTGAACGGCAAGGTAAGAGACAAGATGCAGCTGCCGGCTGATATTTCGGAAGAAGAAGCAATTAGCAAAGCCGAGCAAAGCAAAAAGATTAAAAAACACCTCTCTGGAAAACAGGTGGTTAAAAAAATATTCGTTCCGGGCAAATTGTTAAATATCGTAATAAGGTAACCGCAGGCGCAGAGACCTGCGGTCGAAATCTCCGAGCGCGGCTCTCTTGGCCGCGCTCGCATGTAACGTGCAATTGGTATGAAAATAATTAAAATTAAAAACAAGCACATAAGGCAATCCGATTTAAAAAAAATAATTTTTTGTTTGAAAAAGGGCGGTATCATTATCTATCCCACCGAAACCGCTTATGCTCTCGGAGGAGACGCTTTAAATAGGGAAGTGGTCAAAAAAATTTTTTCCCTCAAATCCCGCTCCAAAAAGAATCCCTTGCCCGTAATCGTAGGTTCTCTTAATCAGGCAAAGAAGATCGCCGTTTTTGATCAATGCTCTAGATTCCTGGCAAAGAAACATTGGCCTGGTCCTCTTACTTTAGTCTTGCCGAAAAAGAAAAACATCCCCCCTTTACTAACTGCTAATAAAAGAAAAATAGCAATTAGGATATCCGGCTTCTTATGGGCTCGAGAGATTGCTGAAAAATTAAGAAGGCCGCTAATCAGTACTAGCGCCAATGTTTCTGGTCAAGAAGAATGCTATACCGTAGGGGCTATTCTAAAACAATTTTCTCGAGTTTCAAAAGAAGTAAATCTGGCGCTGGATGCCGGAAGGCTGCCTAAGGTTAAGCCTTCTACCGTCGTGGAAGTGAAGAATGGCAAATTAAAAGTGCTAAGGGAGGGGCCGGTGAATTTAGCTGGTAGTTTTTAGGAAACGAGCTGAGATAATTAAAAACGAAAAAGTAAAAATTAAAAACTACAGATGAAAATTGAAAATTATTGCGAGTCAAACAAAGAAGTATAGAGAATCTAAAATAACATTACGCTTTATTTTGTAGTTTTTCATTTTTCACTTTTAATTTTTCATTGAAAAGGTTTAATCCCAAAAAGCGATGAATTCCCTCTTATCCGAAATAAAATACTTAGCCAGAAAATCGGGTCTGCGGCCGCAGCGCCAGAGCGGACAGAATTTTTTGATTAACCAATCAGTATTTGAAAAAATTATCGCCTGTTCCGATCTTTCCCCAGATGACCGGGTGCTAGAAATTGGCGCTGGATTCGGCACCCTGACCAAAGAGTTGGCTCAGCGCGCGAAAAGAGTGTGGGCGATTGAGTTAGAAAAAAGATTTATTCCTTCTTTGACAAAATTGTCTTCAGTTTTTCCAACCATTGAAGTAATTAAAAACGATGTCAGGAAAGTGAAGATCGATTTATTAATAAATGGAGCGCCCTATAAAATAGTGGCCAACCTTCCCTATAACATAACTTCTTATCTGCTAAGGAGATTTTTAGCGCAGGAGCCCAAGCCTTCTCTGATGGTTCTTTTGATTCAAAAAGAAGTAGCAGAAAGAATTACCGCTCTGCCCGGTGATTTAAGCCTTCTGGGAGTATCGGTGCAATTTTATGCCGAGCCTAAAATTATTCAGGTAATTAAAAAAAATAACTTTTGGCCGGAGCCAGCAGTGGACAGCGCCATCGTCAAAATAGAAAAAATAAAAACTAAAGAGAGTGTTAGGAAAGAGTTAAAGAAATGGGGTGATCTTGACGAGCAAGATTTTTTCCAAGTGGTGCGGGCAGGATTTTCCGCTAAGAGAAAACAGATTCATAATAACCTTGCTAATAGCTTCCATACCGAGAAAGGAAAAATAAAGGAGGTTTTTGAACAAGTAGGATTGGATTCTGCAATCCGGTCTCAGTCTCTTTCACTGGAAGATTGGAAAAGGCTTACTGCTATCCTGGAAAAAGAAGCCATAATCTGATTTGAACGGCGGATTTAAGCATTAAATCAACCCAAATCCGCTAAAAAAGCTTAATTTGACACTTAGGGTAGATTGTGATATAATGGTGACGATTAATTGACGGTTTATCCTATTATTTTTCCCTTCATTCTGCTTCGGAAAAGCGATCTAAGTCAGAATTGCGATAAAGTAACATATAATAATAAACCGTCATCCCGAGTCTCGCGTCTACTACCAGTCTCATTTCCCTCCAATTAAAGGCGGGCGGGACAAGGGATTACCTTAGATTATAGAGGAAATTAGTCCAATTTAATGAATTTCCCAAATGGAGATTTCCCCTCATCCGGATTCAGAAAAAAAGAGCCAGGATCAGATTCAAAAAAGACAAAGAATTATCACTGGTACTCTTGTATTTGTGGGATTGGCCGCTTTTACCTTTGGAATTTTTCGGATAATTGGGACCATTAACTCTCCTTTTAAAATGAAGAGCACTGAAATTACTGAAACTTCCTTCCTTTTAAACTCTTCCCAGGAAGCAGAAATTGATCAGTTAAGAAATAAGGATACTGATAATGACGGCCTGAGCGATTTTGACGAGCTTTACTCTTACAAAACCAGCCCCTATGTTCGTGATTCAGACAGTGACGGTTTTAATGATAAAGAAGAGGTTGACAGCGGAAACGATCCCAACTGTCCTAGAGATCAAAACTGCTCAGTTACTCAAACAACTCCTTTAGAAGAAGCAACCCTTCCTGCTCAAGGGGAATTATCATCAGAAGATCTAAGAACTACCTTGAAAAACTTAGGAGCGCCGGCCAATCTGGTTGACACTATGGATGACGCGACGCTTCAGCAGGTATACGAGCAGACTTTAGCAGAAACTGGCGTCACTACGGATCAACTGACTAATACCGGCGAGGTTCCTTCTAATTTAGAAGAATTAGTACCCAGCGACACCTCCAGCCAGGCGATTACTTTAGAGATGCTGCAGTCTTTGGATGCTGCTCAATTAAGAAGCTTATTGCAGCAAAGCGGGGTAGATGAAGCAACCTTGAGTCAGGTTGATGACGCAACATTAGAAGCATTGTACCAACAAGCATTAGGCGAATAATTACAGGTGACAGAATAAAAATTCTATTTTTTCAAATGGAAGAGGGTAATCAACAATTCAATTCCAAGACAAAAAAAAGCTTGATCAGCAGCTTAATTTTGTTTATTCTTATTTTTCAGATTTTATTACTTGTTCCCAGACCCGCCCAAGCCATATTTGGAGCAGGTGATGTTACTTTTTCTACCATAGTTGCTGACATTCCCGGTAAAATTTTGGATACGATGAAAAAACTGGTAAAACAGGTTGTGGCAAGTGCTTATAAAAACGCTTTAAGAACTTTTACTCAAAAGATTGCTTATAATACGGCGGTTAAAATCGCCAGCGGTGGCGCTGGACAAGGACCTTTATTTACTACCAAGGAATTTACTTCATTATTAAGAGATGCTGGAGATGCTGCTATTGGGGATGCGCTGGATACGATGTCTACTGAAGCCTGGGGATTCAGTCTTTGCGATGCCGATCCTAAAATTAGAATAGATATCCAAGCCAACCTAGCGCTTGATTTGGGAATCTCGGAACCACGTCAAGCGAAATGTACCGGAAGTGAAATTTTTAATAACCTGGCCAATGCCCAGCCAATTGAGGTAACGGGCGGCTTGGGCATTGGCATTGCCGGCCAAGATCCCGCGCAAGTATCAGCCGCATTAATGAAATCTTTTCCTGAAGTCTTTAGCCCGGAGGGGAATAATTTGGGGCAGTATTTAAAAATGTATTCTCTAACCAAAGAAAAAGAGGAAAAAGCGAAAGAAAAAGCTAAAGAAGAAGCAACCTCCGAGGGTGGCTTCCTTCCTTTAAAAAGCATAATTACCGGCGATACCAAAACACCGGCCAAAACCATTGGGGGAACCCAGCTGTTTTCTTTAGAGCAGGCGATTAATCCAGACAATACTTTTACCGGTGAACTGGCCGCTGACTTCATAGGGGTTTTTACCAATACCTTAATTAAGAAATATATGGAAACCATTTTAACCAAAGGGTTGAATCCTGGTGCCGATACTTCTGGAGGAAATTTAACAAATTTGCTCGCTGGAGGGGGTTCCGGAATAGCAGCGGCCGAAGCCAAATTCGCCTCGTTTACCCAACCTAATCTAGGCGGCGGCGGTTCAATAGATATTTTGAACAAACTATCCATTTGTCCGGCTCAGTATGCTGAAGTAGAAAACTGCGTGATGGATTCTAATTTTAGAACGGCCGTGGAGCAACACTTACGGGTAGAAGAAGCAATTGAAATGGGTTATTTGGATGGCGGTAAACCTTTTGGCTACGGTCAGGGCGGATCTTTGCTTGATTATCAAAGCGGCTATGCTTACCGCAATCTGGTAATTATGCGCAGACACCGGATAGTGCCGGTCACTTGGGAACTGGCCGCTCAATACATTATGGATTATGGGGCGGGTAATTACAGTTTGAATGATTTAGTCGCTTTATACGATGATGAGACCTCTCCTTTCTACCACTTAATCGATCCGGATTGGGTGTTGAAAGCGCCGGATAACTATTGTCGCCGGCAGGGCTATGGAGAAGGAACAGTATTTGATGAATATTTCGACCACGATGGTGAAAACGTTACTCCTAAAGTCAGAGAGGTTCAAAGACAGGAAACTTGCGTGGATGATCAATCCTGTATTGCGGAAAACGTTGATGGCACCTGCCAAGCCTACGGCTACTGCATCAAAGAAGATCCCATCTGGAAATTCAGCGGAGATCAATGCCCTGATTACTATGCCAGCTGTAAAACCTATCAAAGCAGAGACGGTCAGCAAACTTCCTACCTGGAAGATACCTTAGATTTTAACGGCTGTACCGCCGACAACGTCGGGTGTCAGTGGTATTGCAAGCTATATGATGATGCTAATGAAAGATGGAGGTGTTATTGGGATGGGGATGATTACGGTTATTACGGCAGTTCTAATCCTTGGGGCCCAGCAGCAGTAAATAATAATCAGTATTATGACTGGCTGGCTCATTTAGATGCCAGCGCCCAAACCTGTGATGCCAGCGCCGAAGGATGTCAGGAGTTTTTAAGAACCACCAGCGGCACCAATTTAATTAAGAATGACAATTTTGATTACTTTACCGGCACCGTGGATGATGGAGTTCCAGACACCGTTAATTCTTGGGACCCGCAAGGCGCGGCTGCTCCAGAAATAGTAACAATTGATACCACCACTCCTTATCGGGGATACAATGCGGTAAAACTTCCGCATGGGGCTCCCGCCAGCGACAGTATCCGTTATACTCACGTCAGCACCAGATCAGTGATAGGCCGTACTTTTACTTTCTCAGTCTTCGCTAAATCGGACGACAGCGCCGCTTGCGGGGGAAATGCCAGTATTAAATTGAGCACCAATTTAGGGAGCAGTCTCGTAACTCTGCCCATTGATAATCTAAACAATAGCTGGCAAAGGTATGAGTTAAGCCAGACTTTTGATGTGAATTTTGATAATGTGGAAGTCTACCTGGGCGTTGATAGCGGATGCAATGTATTTTTTGACTCCGCTATGTTAGAAGAAAAAGTAATCGGCGAATCGACTAATGCCGGTGAATTTATTGATTACGGCACAGTTAATAAGCTCTATCTTGCCGGCGAAAGGCTTTCTTGTTCCGACGAGGATGTCGGCTGTCAGTGGTATACCCCGCTGGCTGGCGGTGATCCGGTTCCCGCTAAAATATCTTCTGATGATCTGTGTTTAGAAAGCGAAGTTGGCTGTAAAGCCTATGAAGAAACGCCATTAACTAATATTATTCCGGATTCGAATAATGTGAATCGAACCGGAAAATACTGTTCCGTGGTGCCGCCGTCAGGCATACCCACACCGTGTTATTCTGATGAACCGCCTGACGATTGTCCTGGTGCTAACAATTACTGCTATCCCAGCATCTCATTAATCGCTTCTACGGGCACCCAATGCTCTGCCGCTTATGTCGGTTGCGAAGAATTTACCAATTTGGACGAAGTGGCCAAAGGGGGTGAAGGCAAAGAATATTACACCTTCTTAAAACAGTGCGTTCCTTTAGACGATCCTAGTATTGCTACTTACTATGCTTGGGAGGGCGATGAAGTGGCCGGCTACCAGTTAAGAGCTTTCAAGCTGAAAGTAAGTAATTTGAACCCCTTTCCCGGTGAAAGAGGAAGAGCGCCTTGTACTCATTTAGAGATTGGGGAAGATCTTCCTCTTGATTGTAAGGATACTTCAACAAACGTTCAGGAATGTTCTTCGGTTTACGGAACCGATCCGGATTGCATAGAATTCTTTGATGCCAGTTTACGTACTTTTTACCGTTATAAATCGCAAACCATTACCGTCTCGGATAACTGCCACCCGGAAAGAAACTCACTGGATGATCAAGTTTATTACGGACTGCCTTCAGAAAGCACCAGCTGTCCGGCTTCCACGGCAGGTTGCCGGGAATATTTAGGCAATGCCGGCTATAATTATCAGGAAATATTTAATGATAATTTTGAAGGTGGAACAATTCAGGAGTGGTGGGGTGGTACATTAAGCAATGCATCCATTATTGCAGGAGGCCATTCAGTTTTCGCTACTAGCGAACTGCATAGGAATATTGATGGCCTGACCGAGGATAAAAAAACATATTTACTTACTTTTTGGGCCAAAGGCAACGGCACTCCTCTTATTCATTTTATGAATGCAATTCCCGGTCCCGGGCGCACTGGTATGTTTGCTGATGATGAGCCTAGTACCCCTGCTCCCGAAATTACTCTTGACCCAGACGAGTGGCATTCTTATACTCTTGGTCCTGTGACAATAGATATTAATGATTCAGATAATTGGCTTAATTTTCTTCCTGCCGAGCTGTATATTCATAATTTGAGCGGAGAGAGTTTCTTTGACAATATTGTCCTAACCGAAACCACGGACAATATCTATTTAATCAGAGGTTCGGCCACCATCTGCACCGGATCAGAAAACTGCGCGGCTTATCAAGGCGCCAACAATCAAACCTATTACTTAAAGTCATTCACCAAACTTTGCGCTGAAGAAGTGGCCGGCTGCGAGGAATTGATTGATACCAGGAACACTTCTAATCCCTACAGTGAAACATTTGGCACGGAAACACAGAGCATAATTTATACTTTTGATGATGTCACCGTTAATTACGTCAATAATCCTGAAGTTTACTGTGATGCTGCTGACCGCGGCTGCCGGGCATTGGGTAGACCGGTAATTACTCCTAACGATCCCGACGTGCTGACCGATTATGAAACGGTCTACCTTAAAGACGACGCGGAACAGTATTCCACTATTTGGTGCGACCAATCAGAAGTGGGCTGTGAGCAGTACAGTTTCAGCGGCGGATCAGGAACCGCCTACTTTAAAGATCCGGGCGCTAAAGTTTGCGAATATAAACAGCCGACTGGCTCCTTAGTTTATGATTGGTATAAGAGCGGAACAGAGGAAGAATGTCCGACCACTAATCCTCCTGATGATCCAGCACCGTTTATTCCTAATCAAGGTTGGGTCGGATTATGCACTAACCAGTACGACGGCTGTACCGCCTATCGCGATCCAAGGGATCCGGTAGGATGCAACCCGGATTATCCTTATGAAGTAGATGAATACAGCAACCCGATTAGGCGGGTATCGTCCCCGGGCTGTGAAACCTATTATTATATCAACTACAGCGTAGACCAGAATTCCTGCAACGGAACGGTAGATGAGCAGAAAGGCTGCAAGCTGTTCTATGACACTGATGACCCCGCCAATGTTTTCACGGCCGATTTAAGCCCGGATGGGCAAAAGACGTATTGTGATGATTCCGACCCCAGTTATTATGGAGCGGTCTGTACTACCGATTCTGATTGCGGCAGTGGCACCTGTGTCGAAAACGTTGAATCGGGAATACCTTATAACTGCGATCAAACAGTGGTTGATCCCACCGATCCTTTGTTCTGCGATTCTAATTCGGTAATTAAAGTAGAAAGAGACCGGGTCTGCGACGAGTGGCTCTATTGCAAAACTTCTTTGCAGGTAGATGATCCAAATGATTCGGACGGTGACGGTCAGACCACGGAAGAAGCCTGCGTTGAAATTGGTACCTGCAATCAATTGGGAGCCAGCGGGCTGTGCAGTCATCCGATAGAAGAAAGCCCGGTTAACGTAACGGGCGGAATCGCCGGCTATGATCTTGATCAATTCCAAAATATGTCCGGCTTTGTCAGCGCCGGTTTGATGTACGGCTGTTCCAATGACTATGCCATCAGCTGTACCGTTGCCACCGAAGATTCCGATTGCGGATCAGGGAATCATTGTGAAATCATTGAAGGCTATTTTCCTTATTCGGAAATGTACGAGGTGGGATTGGGCGGAGCCAGCGTTGATGACTTGGTTCCTTTCGGCGATTTTGAATCCGATTCCACAAAAAATTTCATGGTTTGCGAGGGCGCTGGTGATCAGAAAGAAGCTTGTTTAGATGATAGCCAGTGTCCGAGTGGTGCAAGTGGTGCTTGCCACGGGTCTGATAAGTGGGGTGTCATTAGCTCTGGTCGTATCGACATAACAGAGGGTCCAGGAAATTCAGCGGCATTGGATGAAAATAATTATCTGCTTTATACCGCCGAAGACAGCAGTTCAAACGGCCAGGGAGTAAGGGTGAACTTAGGCCCCAATATTGCCAACCTTCAGGAATATACCGCTTCTTTTGAATTCAAATTTGAAGATCCGCCCGCGGCCGGCCAGTCGGCAATAACCGTTTCGTTTGCTCAATTTGATGACGTCGTGCCGACCAGCATTATTTGGCAAGAATCTTTAGGCCAATTTGAGGGCACCACCGGCTGGCAGCAGTACATTATTGGCCCCTATGCCACTCAAAACGTTTTGGATGAAAGCAAGGATGTCTATCTTCTCTTTAAGAACAACAGCGCTAATTTATCATTCAGTTTAGAAAATGTTTCCCTAAAGCCGGTGCTGGCCGTCCAGTCCGCTGAAACCGGCGGGTTAAGAGGAGATTACTATGACTTAACAGGAGATATAGAAACGGGAGTTTTATTGCATCAGAGATTTGGAGCGTACAACAGCACGCTTTACAGCGATTACCTTGATTACAGTCCGTTTAATTCAGTGCTGGAAAACCAAACCGGCAATCCGAACGGCGATATGAGCGCGGTGCGCTGGACCGGCCAGGTCTTGGCCGATACCACCGGCAGCTACACTTTCTGGTTTGACGTGGATGACGGAATCAAGTTTTATATTGATGATCTGGATACGGATGTCTGGGCTGGAGCGAATTGGAATGACGGCGCCAAAGAAGTTTCTTATACCGCCTCAAGCCTTTCCGCCGGCTGGCATAACATTAAAATAGAGTACTACCAGAATGAAACCGGCGCTAAAATGCGCTTTGGCTGGGATCCGCCCACCGGCGGCCGGGTGTATCCGGTGCCGGCTGATCATTTAACGCATGAAGGCACCCCCAGTTACCTGGCGCGTTCCTGCCGGGCCTACCCGCGGGAAGATTCTTTAGCCTGCCATTATGTGGATGATGATTTACTGGAATTCAACGGCTGGCAAGGTTACTGCATTGAAACTGATCCCACTAATCCCAACCGCTGTCTAACCTGGTGGCCGGTTGATATTATCTCCGGTGAATCTTCGGTCTTCGGCACTATTGAACAAGCAGGTTATCAGGACCGCACCTCGCTTTATATGTGTCTGGAGGCGGAGGGGAATTATAATAATATTGATACTTTTATCGCGAGTTATGGCAGCATAGCTTTCTTAGAAGCTGAGACTGGTGGATTTTCCGGCGGAGTAAATCATACCTCACCCCTAATTGGTGAAACTTTGCAATATAGGCGTCCCATCCAAACAAAAATAGATGGTGGCGTGCATTCGGCTGAACCATTTAGTTGTGGTAATATAGAAGCTTTTATACCGTGTGGAGAACTAAATGCGGCAGGGATTTGTGGCTGTAATGCAGAAGATATATATAGAGGCAGTCGACCAGTAGATCCACGAGACCAGTATTATGAGTGGGAAATAGAAAGAATTGATTGGACTCTTCAAAGATCTTCTCATGCGGATTGGGAAGTTACGCCACTTACTTTTACAATGAATGCTCCTAATTGGGAAGTTGATTGGCATAAAGACAGTTGCGATAGTGAAAATTGTCTTTATATAAAAGCATATTTCGATTCGGATGACAAATTGGAAAGTTTTGATGTACATATGGCAGATGGGAGCGGTGATGATGGTGGCGCGTGGTATGCCGGCATTGTTTATTTACGGGAACCCTGTACCGAAATAGCCAAAGTAGTAGATGTTGCCGAAAACAAAGCTTGGGCTAATCGCACCTCTGCTACTAGTTCGTATGAAGTGCCTGATCTTTACTATAATTACAGCAGCGATGAAGCTCCTTTTGGCGCCAGTTATGCCGGCAATGTGGATCCCCACCTGGGCGTTGAAGGAGGAGCCTGGGATGGTAAAACAGAAGATGGCCAACAGCCGGTTTATGTAGAGAACAAAGATACTACCCCGACTACTAATGCTACTAATCAGAATCGAGCCGGCCGGCCTTACAGTTGTGAGGGAGATTGTACTGGAAAGGTATGCTTAGGTGGTCCTCATGATGTAGCTAATAGTAGTACTCAATATCCTTGTGCTAATGATAGTGATTGTGAAGGCACTGATCCAGATGATCGAGGATTCTGCGTTGGGGTAGGTACTTGTACGAAAGCTAGTCCTAGTGATCCTGATGTTGCTTGTACTAGTAATGCCGATTGTTCTGGAGAAGTCTGTGCCGGAATTCAGGCGAGCGGTTGGGGCGACGGTTTATCCGGTCCCAATACTTGGGCGATTGACCGCCTGAAGCGCCTTTTTGCCAAACCTTATGGCGCTTGGAGCTGGAATAGTAGTCTGGGAAGATATGATCGAAACGACACCCTGATGAGTAGTTGGGTGACCGCTTTTAACAATATGGTGCTTTGCAATGGAACCGGTGTAGGTCCTCGGCCTGGTTGGTCTGCTGATTACTGTGCTATTCTTCCCCACGTGGAAAATATTGAGGTAAATGGCGTATCCGGTAATGTTACTCTTTCTAGCGGCGGCACAATCAATCTAACCTTTAACAACTTTGTTGATCCGGAACAGGAAGCTTTGAAGAAAATAACTGTTGATTGGGGCGACGATTCAGAGCTAACAAGCGTAATTTGGAACGGCGCTCCCAAAACGGATCCGGCTAATCCGCATTTGCTGTCTCATTCCTATAGTTATAATGGCAGTCCTTATACCGCCCAGATTGAGATTATGATTGAAGACAACTGGGGCTTCTGCAATGTGAATGGTCGAGATTGCAACATTGATGCTTTTAACTATGATTTCTTTGGCGGAGCAGTTGAAGTAACAGCGCCGTAGGTTTTTTAAACTTGTAGGAATTTAAGAAATTAGCTTGTGGGTGTTTGGTTGCTGATCATTAATTGTCAGTTGAAAGATTAAAGATAGCAGTTGTTAATTTAGAAGAAGAAACGTGTCTCCTCTAATATTCCTCCCCTTTGAGGGGAGGTGAGGAGGGGTAGAATTAATATGATTTATCCTTTTAACTGGAAATCAGAAAAAGAGAAAAGACGTAGGTTGAGAAATAATATGTCCCAGCCAGAATACGTTCTGTGGTATTATTTAAAGAACAAACAGTTAAAGGGTTATAAATTCAGAAGACAAGTCAGTGTCGGAAAATATGTTGTGGATTTCTACTGCCCAAAATTAAAATTAGCAATTGAATTAGATGGAGATTCACATTATTATCCAGAAGCAAAAGCATACGATAGCGAAAGAAGTAATTGGATAAAAATGTTTGGAATAAAGTTTTTAAGATTTACTAATAAGGATGTTATTGAAAATAAAGAAGCGGTTATAGAAACCATTGCGCGGCATTTACCTCCCCTCACCCCTCCTAATAGGAGGGGAACCCGCAGAAGTTCCTCCCCTTTGAGGGGAGGTGAGGAGGGGTAAAATAACCAATAACTTCAATCCTTAACCCTAACTTCTTAATATCTTATCTTCCTACAAGCTGCCAGCCCGCTTCGAATCGTGACCTGCCCGACTTTGTATCGACAAAGTCGATGCGGGCGGGAGCGAGTCGGGCGGGCAAGCTAAAATAAATGTTTCTAAACACACTGTCTAAATCCAAAATCGCTATCAAACCCCTTGCTATTATCGGGGTGGTTGTTTTAGTGAGCGTTCTTTTAATTGCTTCAGAAACCCAAGGATGGGATGTTACTAGTATTGCAAAAGATGCGATATTGGGAGCATTGGGATGGGTTACTCAAACGATTGTCAAGCTTTTGGGTGGTATTTTGGGTTTAGTGATTGATATGCTGGTCGCTATTGCGCAATATAACCATTTTACCGATAGTGCTGCTCCGCCCGCGATTCATATCGGCTGGGGAGTAGTCAGGGATTTTTCCAACATGCTGTTCATTATCGGTTTGATGATTATTGCTTTCGGCACCATTTTGAAAATTCAATCCTACCATGCCCGCAATGCCCTGGTAAAGCTGATTATCATGGCCGTTTTAATTAATTTCAGCAAAACCATCACCGGCGTTCTGATTGATTTCGCCCAGGTAGTGATGATGACTTTTGTGGATGCTTTTAAGAATTCTGCCCCGATTGTTATGACGGTGAGTTTCAATATCCAAAAGATGCAGAGCTATGCCGATTCGGTCGATGTCGGTAATATTAATCTTATGGCAACGGTAGCCTCCATGATTTTAGCAGTCATCTTGCTAATCGTAGCCATAACTGTAGTTCTTGCTATGGGCGTTGTGTTATTAGCCAGGATTCTAATGCTTTGGATTTTAGTGATTCTTTCTCCCATTGCTTACATTGCCACGGTTTTGCCGAATACCCAAAGATATGCCACTGCCTGGTGGTCATCATTAGGAAAAAATTTGATTTCCGGGCCTTTGCTAGCTTTCTTTTTATGGCTTTCTTTATCAATCATCTCTACCAGCGGTGCTCAACCAATATCGCTTACTTCTCCGTCGGCCGGAGCTTCTTTTGGGGAAGCCGATATAATGACCACCCAGAATATGTTTAATTTCATCATTACCATTGCGCTTTTAATCATGGGCTTGATGATGACCCAATCCTTGGGGGTGATGGGCGGTTCTTTTGCGGGAAGCATGGTGGGCCAGTTAAGAAAGGCGGGGATATCTGCTTTAAAGACACCTCTCAAAGTCGGTGCTTGGGGAACAAGAAAGATAAAAGCTGGTGCGCTTCCTGGAAGATTCTTGAAAGGAGTGGATTTTAATCCGGCCAGTATTGTTCGTACCATGCGTGCTGGTTTTGCTAAGAAAAAACAGGATGAAGAAAACAGAGGAATGATCGCAGCCGGTGAAAGACTACAAAAAGGTGGTTTTAAAGGAGCGATTGGTGGACTAGGGGCCGCCAGCTGGGTAGAGAACTATGCCCAAGGATTTTTGTATCGCAAGGGAATTCAAAAATCAGCCCCCTTTATTGCCAGAGGAAGGCAAAGTAAAATAGACAAATTGGCTAAAGATCGAGATAAACAAGTAGAGGGAGTAAAAGAAGCAGAAGCAAAAGTAGAAGAAAAAAACGCAGCTGATATTTATCGCGATCTGCAGGGTCAGCGAGCAGCAGAAGCAAAAACAGAAGTAACGGCCATTGAAACAGAAATGGAAGCGATTAGCGCCAAAGCACAGGCACCGGCTGAAGAGGCTAAAGAAATGCGGGTGGAAGCTGACCGAAAAGAGAAATCAGCCCAGGAAAAATTTGGCAAAGGTGAAATTTCCGGAGTAGTGCTGGAAAAAGAAAAAAAAGAGGCCGAAGAGTTAAGAAAGCAAGCGGATGAAAAGAAGAAAGATAAAAGTTATACCCAATCCAAAGAATACGCTGACGATCAAGCAAGACTAAAAGAATTAGAAACTAAAAAAATTACAGCCCAGAAAAATGCAAATAATATTGAGCAGGGATTGAAAAAATTTGACGTTCAGGATTTTGCTACTCAAGATAAACACGCCAGAGAATTTTTACTTAAGCTATCCGGAAACAAAGACGTAGAAGCCAGAAGGCTGGCTAAAGGTGGAATGACTAAAGAACAGCGAGAAAGTAAAGAGCTGAAAGTCAAGGAGCTAGATTTAGAGGTTAAAAATTTAAATCTTGATATCAGCAAAATGAAAAGATTGGGCCAGGATAGTTCAGAAGCGGAAAAAAGGAGAAAGATTTTAGTTCATGAAAAAACCCAAGCAGAAGATCAGCTAAGAAGAGATGTCGCTGATCCCGATGATATAAAAAAGAACCAAGAACAAGCCAAGAAATTACAAGAAGAGTCCCTTAACTTAAGTCAAGATGCGGAAAGAGAATATATTTCTCAAGAACAAAGAGTGGAGCGCAAAAAGCAAGCAGAGGAAAAACAGAAAAAATTAACTAGAATTTTAGACAAGCTAGGAAAAGAAATGTCTTTTAAGCCCATTGACTTTTTAGCCCAGCAGGAAAGAAGAAGAAGAGAGCACGAAGAGTCCAGAAAATATGATACAACTAACGAAGATGAGCTGATTGCCTATTTTAGAAATGCACTCCAGCGTGAAAACGGCACTGATGCTGCGGCAGTCGCTTTACAATCAGCTAATGTCGGGCATTTGAATGAGCTGATTAATACTACTAAAGCTACTCAAAACTGGTATGAAGATCCAGATACCAAGGAAATAACTATTGAAGCTAAACCAGGCGCCCGAATTGTATTTAAGAAAGGTGAGGAGTTATCTTCCGGTATAGAAGGGATGCATGTGTTTATGAAAGAGGTTTTTGACAAAAAGTTAAACTATGGCAAGCAAGCCTCATTTGCTTTAGAAAACGACCTTTCCAACATTGCCGAAGATAAAGTCCATTGGACCTTTGGACAAGCGGTGGGATGGAAAGACGGCAATTTTTACCAGCGTTCTCGGCCGGAACAGCAGACGCGGTGTTATATTGAAAGATCAAAAAGAGATTTTGAACAGCTTTACCGGGGAGGAAATCGTTTATCAATTGGTACGGAAAGTTGGAAAGATCCTGATGATCACTCTAAAGGAAGAAAGGCAATTCTTAATGAATATGCCGTTATGGAATTAACAAAAAAATGGGAAGGCTTAATAGGTCTTATTAATCGAGGTCGGTTCAATGCCAGCGCTTCAGAACATATTATGCAATACAACCAGCCGATTATTAATCTAATCCAAAAAGATGTTATGCGAAAGGACGATAAAGACACTACGGACAACTGGAATAAGGTGAAAAAAGGATTAGAAATTTTGGGCGGCCAAGCCGGAAAAGAAAGAAAATACAGAGAAGAGGTTTTAGAAGCTCACGAATTACTTAAGAAACTTGGGTTAACCAAATAATTTATGGCTGACAAAGACTTAAAAAATCAACTCCCTCAATTAGAAGATCCCAAAACTCTTGAACACTACCAAGATTATTTTAGGCTGATTCAAACCAATAATTTATTCCGAGATGCTAAAGATTTAGCGGATGTCATCCTAGCTCTTTTTGGCCAAAATCCCGATTTTTCCGAAAAAAATCCTGAAATGTTCCAACGGTATCAGAACATTCTAATTCGTTGCCGCTGGATTGCCCTATCGTTATTGAAAGATTCCGAAGTACCAGAGATGTTTGAAAACTATTTTTTGGAGGGATTAGCGATGATGCCGGATATTAATCTTTGGGAAGAGTTAAAAGCGAAACTGATTGGCGTGCTTGTTTTTGAAGAAAGGGATAAGCTTAAAAAGGAAGTGAGAAAGGCATTGGAAAGAAATAATCAGCTTATTACCGAAATCCCTCTAGAAACGGAAACCGAAAAAAGAGATCCTACGGTAGGCAACTGGATATTAGATTTTACCGCCAATCTCGGTGATAATATGTTTGACCGGGTTAAGGAAAGTCAATATTTCATTAATGGCCGGAACACCAAACAGCTTTCCAATAAAGAAAAAGATACCTTGCGAATTCTTTTAGATATCTATCGCCGTTGCGGCCTTTCCTCCTTAGAAATAGTAGGAGTAGAAGAAGGGATTCCAGTTGATGAAGAAGATCGAAAAGGAATAATTAGAGAAGGACAATTTGAAGAGATCAAGCCATCAGAATATGAAAAAATTCTGAATGAAATTCAAAAGTTAATGCAACAAAATCTGGGCATTCCGCCAGCAGCGATGACCCAAAAAGAAGTGGATGTTCAGCGTCAAAAGTTGATCCAGGAATTTTTGGGACCAGAGCAAGAAAGAGAACTGCTTCATAAAGAAGAAAGCAATTTAGAAAAGGCAGCTGCCAGTGACTTAGCGCCTTTAAAGGGGATATTCTTAGCCGCATTGAATCAAAAAGATAAATACAAAGCAATTGCGGTCTTAAGAATCCTAGCTCAAAAAGGGAAGCTTTTAGAAGAATTAAAACAGGATGAGAAAATAAACGGCCTGTTCAAAAATTTCTTAAAGGAACAGTATCAGACGGAAATTTTAGCTGATTTCCAACGTCAAGGATTCATTGCTCCCTACTTTAGTTTATTTCTGCAAAGAGTACTGAAAAATCAGCTGGGAATGTCTGATTCTGATTCTGCCCGAATAGGAATTCAACTGGAGAATATTTTGATCGAAAAAGGCATTACCCAGGCCCAGGGAATGGTTTACGGCGATTTGGTAACAGGCCAATATGTTTGGCAGGAAGTAAAGGATGAGGGAGTGAGGTTATCCTTGCCGAAAGAAGCGAAGTAATTGATCCTTATTGAAAAAGACGGGCTTTATGCCCGTTTTTGTTTATCCCCCGTAGGAAGGCGCGACGTTGACCTGTTCTCCGAAGTTCTTCAGGAACGGAAGATAGTGTGGCTTCTAGATGTAGGTGCAGAGCTTGCTCTGCCTTTGATATAAAAAGGCGAGTAAACTCACCACCTACATTTGTTTTACAAACAAAATTTAAAAAGTTAATATAAAAGCATGAATCAACGCATTGCTAAACTATTAAGTGACTTCGGATTTTTTATGTTTGGCCGGTTTTACGGATCATTAGGCTATCCTTCCCCGCTCTATATTGCCAGCAAGAAACTGTATTCTCAGCCGGATAAAATGAAAATAATCTCTGAAGAAATAGCTAAGTTTATGAAAAGAAAAAAAATAGACCTGGTGGCCGGAAACGCTGTATCCGGAACACCCTTAGCCATGGCGGTGTCACTTGCTTCTCAAAAACCATTTGTTTATCTTCGGTATAAGAAAGAAAAAGGCCACCAAACTAAGACAGTATTAGAGGGCCTGTACCGGAAAGGAGAAAGAGTATTGGTAGTAGACGACGGAATTGGCAGCGGTAGAACCAAAGAACAATTTATTAAAAAACTGAAGCGGAAAGGTTTGACAGTAAAAAATGTTCTAGTGCTTTATGACGCCGAAGTGAAAAAATTGCCTTTTTACAAAGAAAAGAGAATTAAAATACATTCTTTTGTGAAGCATAATGATCTAGTTAACTATATGGAAAGACACGGCTATATATCTAAAGAGCTGGCCGATCAAATGCATGATTTCTGGAAAAACCTTAAGGAATGGCAAAGAGATGAGAAAAAGTGGAGAGAATTTGTGGCGCTTGCCAAGTCAGAAGGATTTGATCATCAATAATTACGACAATTTTCAATTTACAATTCTCAATTTCCAAATGTAGTAATTGAAAATTAAAAATTGAGTGAAAATTGTAAAATTAAAAATTGAAAATTTTCATAAAATGCATCTTGTCGGACCAAAAGAAGTAAAATCTCTTAAAAAACCAAAATCCAATTCCCATAAAGGTGACAATGGTATTTTAGTAATTATCGGCGGTTCCAAACAATACCACGGCGCTCCACTTTTGGCTGCCAAAATGGCATCCAAGATTGTAGATTTGGTTTATTTCTCCTCTGTTCCGGAAAATAATCGATTGATTAATAAAATGAAATCAAAACTTTGTGAGTTTATCACTGTATCCAGAAAAAATATTTTATCCTATTTTAATAAGTCAGATGTGATTTTAATTGGGCCGGGCCTGGGAACGGGGAACATCGAACGAAATTTAATTAATCGGCTTCTCAAAAAATATCCTCATAAAAAATTTGTCTTAGATGCCGGCGCCCTGAAAGTTCTGAATAAAAAATATCTGGGGAAAAACTGCATTATTACTCCCCATGCCCGGGAATTCCAAATCCTCTTCAAAATCAGAGCAACGGAGGCAAATGTTAAGCAAATGGCCAAAAAGTATCAATGCGTTATTGTCCTAAAAGGAAAGAAAGACTTGATTATTTCTTCCAATATGGTAAGTTGTAACACTTCTGGCAATCAAGGAATGACCAAAGGTGGAACCGGTGATGTTTTGGCCGGTCTAATTGCCGCTTTAGCCACTACCAATAATTTGTATCTCGCCGCTTGCGCCGGAACATATCTTAACGGCTTGGCCGGTAATCGTCTTAAAAAAAAGGTATCCTATTATTACAACGCTTCTGATTTAATAGAAGAAATACCAAAAACAATCAAAGCTCTTTAGAGGAGATCTCTATGAAACCCGTACCCAGCTTTTTTCACGGATCAGTGACAGCAAGAGCTTGGAAAATGGGAGGGTGGACTGGCCGTCAGCCGCATAAAATGGCCAAACCAAATATCTTCAGAATTCTGCGCTCAAGAATCATCAAAAGGGAATATCTTAGTCTTCCCAAATAGCTCTTTGCCCTTGAATTCCCATTGCTTGTTAAGTGATGGGTTTTCATTTTAACTTATTTGACGGAATTTCAAGAAGTGTTAAGATAATTATCTTGTTCCTTGTAATCAAAAAAACAAAATAAAACAGTGAGGAGTAGCAATGGCAAGAGTAATCGCAGTAATAATGGTGGCTAGCTTGGCGCTGATAATGTTCGCTGGTTGCGAAGAGAACACGACGGTTCTGCAGAGCGAAACGGAGAGTTATACTTACCGCTACGCTAATGTGGAGCTAATTTTCAACTTTGATTCAATCTTCGGCGAACAGCTGACCTTGAACAATGCCAATGCGATGCCCGTCGGGGTTTATGTGGTGGACAATAACAACCCCGACCTGGTTGTTTTTACCGACAACTGGACCTGGAATGGGAGTACGAACACTACCACCGATATCAATTTTTCCGAGGGCCAGGAATTAAAGGTAATCATTGTTATCTACAGCCAGGAGGGGATTCTAGCTTTTCCCATCATTTCGCTCTTGGGTTCTAATTTCCTCTCGGGGTTAGAAGATACCTGGATTCAGGAGAAACACGAGGAGGTAATCATTCTTCAATAAAAAATCTTCAATTAAAGAGGATTTTAGACCGTCAGGTCCCAGACGGTCTTTTTTCTTAGCGCTATCCATTTGTGGTATACTTTAGGCAAGAAAGTGATTAAATAAATTATTTTTTGTCCCTGTAGTCCCGATGTTCGCCAGAGGCGAAATCGGGATCCCGACCGTAGCGTCGGGATTCAACGGATACCCGCCCGACTCGCCTGACGGCCCCGTAGCTCAGCTGGATAGAGCGTGAGATTCCGGATCTCAAGGTCGCAGGTTCAATTCCTGCCGGGGTCACCAGACGAGTCAGGCGGGCGGGGAGCGCAAGCTTCCGGAGCTGGGGTCGTCCCGCATTTGCGGGACTGACCACACCAATCATAGTGGGGCTTGTCATGCCGGACCCTGATCCGGCATCCAGGGAAAGAAAGAAAATGGCGGAATTCTTGATTTCTGGATTCCGTGTCGTGGCACGGAATGACATAATAAATAAGTTACTATTCTAAGTTACTATTCATCGCATCTTTAATTTTTTGTCATCCTCTTAACCTGTCATTCCCGCCCGCCTTGCCGGCGAGGCAGGCGGAAGCGGTAATCCAGAAATGAAGAAAGAATATGAGAACATATTACGTTTACATAATGACCAGTAAAAGAAATGGTACTCTATATATAGGTGTCACTAGTGACCTAATAAGAAGGGTATACGAACATAAAAATAATTTATTGGAAGGTTTTACTAAAAGATATAAAGTGCACATGCTTGCATACTATGAAGAAACTAATGATATAAATGCCGCATTAAACAGGGAAAAGCAACTAAAAAACTGGAAAAGAAAATGGAAATTGGAGCTTATTGAAAAGTTTAATCCAAATTGGGCAGATTTATACGATAAATTGATCTAACTGGATGCCGCATTAATTCCTGCATGTCTCTGCGGGGTGAGCGCGGCATGACAGGAAAAAACGTAATTAATCATTAAAGCATCTTGAATATGAAAAGATTTTTATACTCCCTTGCCTACATTTTTTTTACTAGGTATTCCGGCTGCGATTTTGTTCTATTTCGTTAAAGAAGATTTTAACTATAAAGCCCTGCTGATAGTTATCCTAATTTGCTTAATCGTAGGCGGAATATTTGATATCTGGGCGGTGAAACAGAGAAGAAGAGATAAGTTTTTCATTTGGGAATATAATTCCAAATCTATTATTGGTTTTAAAATTTACGGCGTGCCGATTGAAGACTTTATTTTGTTTTTAGTTTTCACTCCTTTTTTTATTGTCACCGTTTGGGAATCAGTTAAAAAATTATTAATAGAAACAGAGGAGTTATTTTCACTAATAATGCTGATTGGAGTCGTTACTTTATTCATTTCCTATTATTTTGTTTATCAGCATGCCATTAAATCAAAATACTAATATGAAAAAGTGGGAAGTCATTGACAGGTACCCCAAAATTTAGACACTTTGTCCTCATGGTATAATGGTTAGAGAAAGGAGAAAATATTA